>JAEUPI010000155.1 GCA_016790175.1 Burkholderiaceae bacterium
GTTCGGCATCATGCAGAACGACACCCTGCTGGCGATCCCCTTCTTCACCTTCATGGGGATCATCCTGGAGCGCTCCGGCATGGCCGAGGATCTGCTGGAAACGGTAGGCCAGGTGTTCGGGCCGATGCGCGGCGGCCTGGCGGTCGCTGTGATCCTCGTCGGCGCGCTGCTCGCCGCGACCACCGGCGTCGTCGCCGCCGCCGTGATCTCGATGGGCCTGATCTCGCTGCCGATCATGCTGCGCTACGGCTACAACCGCACCATCGCGACCGGGACCATCACCGCCTCGGGTACGCTGGCGCAGGCCATTCCGCCGTCGCTGGTGCTGATCGTGCTGGCCGACCAGCTCGGACGCTCGGTGGGCGACATGTACGCCGGCGCACTGCTGCCCGGTGTGTTGCTGGTGTGTCTGTATCTGGCGTTCGTGGCCGTCGTCGCGATCCTGCGGCCTTCGTGGGTACCGGCGCTGCCCCCGGAAGCGCGCATCTACCGCGAGGCCAACGGCGCAAGCGGCCACGCGTCGCTGCTGGCGTTGCTGGCCGTCTGTGCCGTGGCGGCCTATGCGTGGACCAAGGTGCACGGCCGCTTCATGGCCTGGGCCGTCGACCGCACCACCGCCTCTCCGGGCGACGAGATCGTGATCATGTCGCTCACGGTCGCCTCGTTGCTGGCGTTGGTGCTGGCGCTGATCAACCGCGCGACCCGCATGGGGCTGCTGTCCAGGCTCGCCGAACAGGTGACCTTCGTACTGATTCCGCCGCTGGTGCTGATCTTCCTGGTGCTCGGCACGATCTTCCTCGGCGTCGCCACGCCGACCGAAGGCGGCGCGATGGGTGCGCTGGGCGCGCTGATCATGGCGATCTCGCGGCGTCGCCTCAGCTTCTCGCTGCTGAAGCAGGCGCTCGACAACACCGCCAAGCTGTCGACCTTCGTGCTGTTCATCCTGATCGGCTCCACCGTCTTCAGTTTCACCTTCAACGCGGCCGACGGACACGTCTGGGTCGAGCACCTGTTTGCCAACATGCCGGGCGGTGCGCTCGGCTTCCTGATCGTGGTGAACATCCTGGTGTTCATCCTCGGCTGCTTCATCGACTTCTTCGAGATCGCGTTCATCGTGATCCCGATGCTGGCGCCCGTGGCAGAGAAGCTGCTGCCCGCGCTGATGCCCGGCGTTCCGGTCGACGCGGTGATGGTCTGGTTTGGCGTGATCATCGCGATGAACCTGCAGACCTCGTTCCTGACGCCGCCGTTCGGCTTTGCGCTGTTCTATCTGCGCAGCGTGGCCGCCAAGAGCGACTACAAGGACCGAGTCACCGGCGCCAACATCCCGGCCGTCACCACCGGGCAGATCTACAAGGGGTCGATCGCGTTCATCGTGCTGCAGCTTGCCATGGTGGCTGCAATCATCGCGTTTCCGAACCTGGTCACCGGCGGCATCGACGAAGGCGTGAAGATCGATGCCGACAAGGCGCTGCAGGAGATGACGCTGCCCTCGAAGGGCGCACCCGAGATGCCGACGATGCCCGGTGCCGCCCCGGGCGGAAGCGCTCCAGCGGCCAACGACCCGCTGGCGCCGCCGAAGAAGGACGACGACGACGACAAGATGAAGGGGCTGATGGACGCCATCAAGTCCGACGCCGAATCCGGCAAGAAGCCCTGAGGTTCGAGCGGGCCGCCAACTGCACTCGAAGCGCTTGACGCCATGAGAAAGGGCCTCGCGTTGCGAGGCCCTTTGACATCACCGGCACCTGCCCGATCAGGCAGACCGGCGCTTCACAGCTTCTGGCGCTGCATGAAGTCGTCGAACGTGGCCTCGGTGAAACGGAACCACAGGTTGGCGTCGCGACGGAAGGCGGCGTAGTCGTCGTAGACCTTCTTCCATGCCGCGTTCTTGGCGCTGATCTCGCTGTACAGCGCCATGGCTTCCTTGAACGCCGCGTCCATCAGGTCCTTCGGGAACGGGAACAGCTTGGCACCGGCCGACACGAGCTGCTTGAGCGACTGCGCGTTCTTGGCGTCGTACTTGCCGACCATGTCCATGTGGCAATACGCACAGGCCGTTTCGACCATCGCCTTGTACTCGGCCGACAGCGAATCCCAGACCTTGGCATTGACGTGCAGCTCGAGGCCGGGGCCGCCTTCCCACCAGCCCGGGTAGGCATAGAACGGAGCCACCTTGTAGAAGCCGAGCTTGAAATCGTCGTACGGTCCGACCCACTCGGCGGCGTCGATCGTGCCCTTTTCGAGTGCCTGATAGATCTCGCCACCCGGAATGTTCTGCGGCACACCGCCGATGCGCTCGACCACCTTGCCGCCGAAGCCGCCGACGCGGAACTTGGTGCCCTTGAACTCCGCAAGCGACTTGATCTCCTTGCGGAACCAGCCGCCCATCTGGGCACCGGTGTTGCCCATCGGGAAGTTCACGATGTTGTAGCCGCGATAGAACTCGCGCATCAGCTTCAGGCCGTTGCCCTCGTAGTACCAGGCCGCCATCTGCCGCGCATTGAGGCCGAACGGGATGGCGCAGCTGAGTGCGAAGGTCTCGTCCTTGCCGAAGTAGTAGTACGGGGCGGTGTTGGCCGCCTCGACCGTGCCGTCCTTCACCGCATCGACGGTGCCGAACGCAGGCACCAGTTCGCCCGGCGCATGCGTGGTGACCACGAACTTGCCGCCGGACATCTCCTTCATCTTCGCGGCAAACACGTCGTTCACGCCGAACAGCGTATCGAGCGACTTCGGGAAGCTGGAGGTCAAGCGCCAGCGGATGTTGGCCTGGGCGTGCACGACAGCGGGTGCAGCGCCGGCAGCCAGCACGCCGGCCAAACCGGCGCCTTGGACGAAGGAACGACGTTCCATGGATGCTCCTTGTGGGAATGGAAGAACGTTAGGGGAGATTCACGCGCGCGAATTCTAGAAGTGGCCCCCAGGGGTCCGACCGGGGTTTTCCCCCGACAACGGGAGCGCCGGCCAAGCAGCCGTGCGGACCGTCAACTGCCGGCCAGGGTCATGCGGCCGATCAACATCGAGCCGACCGTCCGGCCGCCCGAGGTGTAGGTATCGGCACCGAGAGCCTGGATGTCCTTGAACATCTGCAGCAGATTGCCGGCGATCGTGACCTCCTGCACCGGGTGCACGATCTCGCCGCCCTCGACCCAATAGCCGGCCGCGCCGCGGGAGTAGTCGCCCGTCACGTGGTTCACGCCCTGGCCCATCAGCTCGGTCACGAACAGGCCGCGATGCAGCTTGCGCAGCATCGCCACCAGATTGTCGGCCGGCCGCGTGAGGCGGCTCGTGAGGCGCAGGTTCTGCGCGCCGCCGGCGTGGCCGGTGGTGTGCATGCCGAGCTTGCGTGCCGAGTAGCTCGAAAGGAAGTAGCTCTGCACGACGCCTGCATCCACGATGCGCCCCGCGCGGGTGCGTACGCCCTCGTCGTCGAATGGCGCGCTGGCCTTGCCTTTGAGTTCGTGCGGATCCTCGTCGAGGTCCAGATGCGCGGCCAGCACCGGCTTGCCCAGGCAGTCGAGCAGGAAGCTTGCCTTGCGGTACAGCGCGCCGCCGCTGGTGGCCTGCACAAAGGTGCCGATCAGTCCGGCAGCCAGCGTGGACTCGAACAATACGGGCACCTCGCTGGTGCCCACCTTGCGCCCGTGCAATCGCGCGAGTGCGCGCTCGGCGGCGTAGCGTCCGATGGCCTCGGGTGCGGCGAGGTCGTCGGCATCGCGCATCGAGCTGTACCAGGCGTCGCGCTGCATGCCGGCGCCGCGGCCGGCGATCGGCGACACCGAGATCGAATGGCGCGAACTCGCGTAGCCGCCACGAAAGCCGCGTGTATTGCCCGCGAAGAAGTGCGATTGCTGTGCCGAGACGCCGGCCCCTTCGGAATTCGTGATCCGGCGGTCGGTGGCAAAGGCAGCCGCCTCGCCGCGCAGGGCGATTGCGCCGGCCGCATCGGCGTCGACCGACCATGGGTGAAAGAGGTCGAGGTTGCGCGCCGCCTCGTCGGCGGTGGCCAGATCCTGTACGTCAGGCAGGCCCGCGGCGGGGTCCTCGGCGGTGAAGCGGGCGATGTCGTAGGCGGCGCGCACGGTCTGTTCGAGTGCGGCACGCGAGAAGTCCGAGCTGCTCGCGTTGCCGCGCCGCTGGCCCACGAACACCGTGACGCCGAGCGACTTGTCGCGGTTGCGTTCCACGTTCTCGAGGCGGCCCTTGCGCACCGATACCGACAGGCCGCTGCCCTCCGACACCTCGGTGGCGGCGTCGCTGGCGCCGACGGCGCGGGCCATCGTGAGCACGTCTTCCACCAGCTGCTGGAACTGCTCGCGCGAGTAGGCAAAGCCCTGTGCGGTCGTCGGTGTGGCCATGTCGCTCGGCATCGTGAGGCGGGAAGTCGCGCGACAATGATACCGATCGCCATTCACACGCCTTTCGATGCGCACGCGCCGATCGCCCCACGAGACCGCTGCCCCCGCGACCGACGACGAGGCGCGGCCCAGCAAGTCGCAACGCAAGCGCGAGATGCACGATCTGCAGGTGCTGGGCGCCGCGCTGGCCGAGTTGCCGCCCGATCGGCTCGCCGCAACCTCGATGCCCGATGCGCTGCGCGACGCCATCGACGAGTACAACCGCACCCGCTCGCACGAGGGCCGTCGCCGACAGATGCAGTACATCGGCAAGCAGATGCGGCAGGCCGACGTCGAGCCGTTGCGCGAGGCCGTGGCCGCCGTGCGGCTCGGCTCGGCGCGTGAGGCACTGGCGTTGCACGAGGCCGAGCGCTGGCGCGCCGAGCTGGTGGCCGCCGACGACGCGCTCGATCGGTGGGCGCAGTCGTTTCCTGCGAGCGACCTGCAGCAGTTGCGAAGCCTGGTGCGCGCGGCGCGGGCCGACGCCACGCTCGCCGCCGGTGAACGCCATGGGCGTGCCTGGCGCGCGCTGTACCAGTTCGTCAAACCGTTCGTGGCCCAGGCCGCGACATACACGACACCCGCCCCATGAGCGACCACGACACCATCCGCATCGGACTCGTCTCGATCAGCGACCGCGCCTCCAGCGGTGTGTACGAAGACAAGGGCCTGCCCGCGTTGCGCGATTGGCTGCAGCGTGCGCTGCGCAACCCCATGCATATCGAAACGCGCCTGGTCCCCGACGAGGCCGCTCAGATCAGCGCCACGCTGAGACAACTGGTCGACGAGGCCCGATGCGACCTCGTGCTCACCACCGGCGGCACCGGCCCGGCTCCGCGCGACGTGACACCCGAGGCCACGCTGGCCGTGGCCGACAAGGAAATGCCCGGTTTCGGCGAGCAGATGCGACAGGTGTCGCTGCGCTTCGTGCCCACCGCGATCCTGTCGCGCCAGGTGGCGGTGATCCGCGGCAAGGCGCTGATCGTCAATCTGCCGGGTCAGCCGAAATCAATCGCCGAGACGCTCGAGGGTCTGCCGAAGGCCACGCCACCGCTGCATGGCATCTTCGCGGCCGTGCCCTATTGCATCGACCTGATCGGCGGCCCGTACATCGAGACCGATCCCGAGGTGTGCGCCGCCTTTCGCCCGAAGTCGGCGATCCGATCGCCGAAGACCTGAGCGCGGCAGCGCACCGGGCTACTTCACCAGGCGATTCAGCGCCGCGGCGTCGAACGTCTCGGTGGTGTGCGCGTCTTGCGGCACGCAGGGCTCGCTCGGCAGTTCGCGCGTGCGGGCCGAAAGCTTCTCGATCGCCTGCCACAGCAGCGCGATCTGGTGTTCGTGGGTCGAGGCGTTGTCGATCAGGCCCTTCATCGCCAGCGACACCGGGTCATCGCCATTGGTGACGCCGTAGGCCGAGAAGCCCATCTTCGCAGCCGCCTGTTCGCGCTGCGCATCCTTGTCCTTCACGACGATGCGCGCCGGAATGCCCACCGCGGTGGCACCGGGCGGCACCGGCTGCAGCAGCACCGAGTTGGCGCCGACGCGTGCTCCATCGCCGACGGTGAAGCTGCCCACCACCTTGGCGCCGGCGCTCACGATCACGCCGCGACCGAGGGTCGGGTGCCGCTTGGTTCCGGGCACCAGCGAGGTGCCGCCCAGCGTGACGCCCTGGTAGATCGTGCACTCGTCGCCGACCTCGGCCGTCTCGCCGATCACCACACCCATGCCGTGGTCGATGAACACGCGCCGGCCGATCGTGGCGCCGGGGTGGATCTCGATGCCGGTGAGCCAGCGGCCGAAATTAGAGACGAACCGACCGAGCCAGAGGAATCCGCTCGTCCACGCCGCATGCGCCCAGCGATGCAGCACCAGCGCATGCAGGCCCGGATAGCAGGTCAGCACCTCCCAGGTCGAGCGCGCGGCCGGGTCGCGCTCCCGGATGCAAGCGATGTCTTCGCGCAGTCGGTCGAACATGGCAGATGCGGTGTGTGTGCCGGGGATTCAGGTCGCCAGTTTATGCGGCCAGCCGAAGCCCTGCTGTCGGCCTCAGGTCTTGCCCCGGCCGACGAAACGGGCGATGCCGCGCAGAATGTGCACCTCTTCGCGCCGCAGCTGCGCGCGGTTGAGCAGCTGGTTCAGCCGCGGCATCAGCCGCTTGGGCGCTTCGGGGTCCAGGAACCCGATCTCGATCAAGACCTGCTGCCAGTGCGCCAGCGTGGCCTGCACCTCGGCGGCGTCGGCCAGCGCCGCATCGGCCGTGCGCGGCACGACGTCGAAGCCGCCCAGCGCCTGGCGCCATTCGTAGGCGATCAGCTGCACGGCCTGCGCCAGGTTGAGCGAACCATAGCCCGGCGCGGTGGGAATGCTCAGGCAGACGTGGCAGCGGTACACATCGTCGTTGCCCAGACCGAATCGCTCACCGCCGAACACGAAGGCGACCGAGGCGTTCGATCCGGCCAGCACCGGCAGAAACGTCCGCGGCGCCGCGACCGGCGGGCCGAAGTCGCGCGGCGTCATCGCGGTCGCGCAGACCTGCTGCATGCCGGTGAGCGCGGCGGACAGCGTATCGACCACGCGCGCGCGCTGCAGCACGTCGGTCGCGCCGCTGGCCATCGCGAGCGTCTCGTCGCGGGTGAGCACGTCGGCGAAGCGCGGCTTCACCAGCACGAGATCGTCGAAGCCCATCACCTTCATCGCGCGCGCGGCGGCGCCCACGTTGCCGGCGTGGCTGGTGTGCATGAGCACGAATCGCGTGAGGCTCGGCAACCGGGTCGGCTCGGACATCGCAGCTAAAATCGCGCATGGAGCCGTTGCTTCGCGACGGCGAACAAGGTGCTCATCAGCGCGATTGTCGCTGCCACGCGACCTGCCCCGCACCCCGCTCCCCACTCAGGCCCAACATGTCGCAGCAGCTGCACCCGATGCTCAACGTCGCCGTCAAGGCCGCACGAGCGGCCGGCTCGATCATCAACCGCGCCGCGCTGGACCTCGACATCCTGAAGATCAGTGTCAAGGGCCCGAACGACTTCGTCTCCGAGGTCGACCGTGCCGCCGAGGCCGCGATCATCGAGACCCTGCTCGCTGCCTACCCGGGGCACGGCATCCTGGCGGAGGAGTCCGGCCGCGAGCATGGCGCCAAGGACAGCGAATATGTCTGGATCATCGATCCGCTCGACGGCACCACCAACTTCCTGCACGGCCTGCCGATCTATGCCGTCTCGATCGGGCTCGCGCACCGCGGCGTGGTCCAGCAGGCGGTGGTCTACGACCCGGCGCGCAACGACCTGTTCTTCGCCTCGCGCGGGCGTGGTGCGTTCCTCAACGACCGCCGCCTGCGCGTGAGCAAGCGCACCCGATTGTCCGATGCGCTGGTTGGCACCGGGTTTCCATTTCGCCGCGGCGACAACTTCGAACGCTATCTGCAGATGTTCCAGAGCGTGATGCAGCATTGCGCCGGGGTGCGTCGGCCCGGTGCGGCCGCGCTCGACCTCTGCTACGTGGCCGCGGGCTGGTACGACGGCTTCTTCGAGACCGGCCTCAGCGCGTGGGACGTCGCTGCCGGATCGTTGATCGTCACCGAGGCCGGCGGGCTGATCGGCAACTTCACCGGCGAAGCCGACTTCCTGCACCAGCGCGAGGTGGTGGCCGGCAATCCGAAGGTCTATGGGCAATTGGTGCAGTTACTGGCACCCTTCACCAAGATCGTCCGAGGCGAAACGCCGGCCGTCGAACCGCCGGCCGAAGCCACCGCGCCACGCCGCACGGTCGTGGCGCGCAAGCGCTCGGGCACCGACGCCTGAACGGCGCTCGACGGAACCCACCGCGCGGAGCCCTCCGTGAACAACGAATCCCCTGCCGCCATCGTCGACGAATACCTGCGGCTGTTGATGGGCCCCGAGCCGGCCGCCGCGCGCAGCCTCGCGGCGCCGGACCTTCGGATCCGCTATGTTGGAGGCCGAAAGATGCGCGATCCCGCCGAGGCCGCCGCCTTCACCGCCGGCCGCTACCGCTGGATCAAGAAGCGCATCGACGCCACCGAGACCGTGGCCGGCGGCTCGCCCGAGGCCACCGTGGTCTACAGCATCGGCACGCTGTACGGCGAGTGGGCGGACGGCACGCCGTTCGAAGGCAATCGCTATGTCGACCGCTACGTCGTGCGCCGCGGACGGATCGCCGAGATGGACGTCTGGAACGACAGCGCCGAATGGATGCTCGTGCGCGCCGGACTGGCGCCCGCGTGAACCGCCCGGCTGCCCGCTGCACCTGAGCACGGCCACGGGTCTCGCCTAACATCCCGGGCCGAATGAGCGACCCGACCCTGCCCGCGGCGCCCCGGACGGGCGATCTCGCTGCCCACACGCCGATGATGCAGCAGTACCTGCGCATCAAGGCCGAGCACCCCGACACGCTGGTGCTCTACCGCATGGGCGATTTCTACGAGCTGTTCTACGACGATGCGCGCAAGGCCAACCGGCTGCTCGACATCACGCTGACATCGCGCGGTGCCAGTGCGGGCGAGCCGGTGGTGATGGCCGGCGTGCCGGTACATGCGCTGGAAACCTATCTGGCGCGGCTGATCAAGCTGGGCGAATCGGTGGCCATCGCCGAGCAGGTGGGCGACGTGGCCACCGCCAAGGGGCCGGTGGAGCGCAAGGTGGTGCGGGTCGTCACGCCCGGCACCGTCACCGACGGCGAGCTGCTCGACGAACGCGCCGACACCACGTTGCTGGCGCTATGCCGCGACGCGCGCGGCCGGCAGTGGGGCCTGGCCTGGCTCACGGTGGCCAGCGGTCGCTGTGGACTCTCCCAGTGCGGGGAAGCCGACCTTGCGGAATGGCTCTCGCGCCTCGGCCCCGCCGAGATCCTGCTCGCCGACATCGAGGTGCCCGAGGCCGTGCGGATGCATCCCGCTGCGCGCACGGTGCGCCCGGCGTGGCAGTTCGAGCCCGCGCTCGGCCGGCGCAAACTCTGCGAGTTGCTGCGCGTCGCGACGCTGGCCGGATTCGGCGCCGACGATCTGCCCCTCGCCCACGCCGCAGCCGCCGCCCTGCTGGCCTACGCCGAGCGCACCCAGGGCGGTCAGCGCGCGCACGTGGTCGAACTGGCGGTGGCGCAGGCGAGCGAGCTGCTCACGCTGCCGCTGACGACGCACCGCAACCTCGAACTCACGCAGACGCTGCGCGGCGCGACATCGCCCACGCTGCTGTCGCTGCTCGACACCTGCCGCACCGGCATGGGCAGTCGCACGCTGCGCCTGTGGCTCACGCAGCCGGCGCGCGAGCGCGGCACGGCCACGGCCCGGCACGACGCGATCGCGCAGCTGCTGGGTGGCCCGGCGGACACGCTGCGCGACGCGCTGCGCGGCGTGAGCGACGTGGAGCGCTGCGTCGCGCGCCTGGCGCTGCGGCAGGTGCGGCCGCGCGAGCTGGCCGGCCTGCGCGACACACTGCGCGCGCTGCCCGGCCTGCGCGAGCGCGCACCGACCCGCTCGACGCTGCTTCAGCAGCTGCACGCCGCGCTGCGGCCCGACGACGCGATCCTGCAGAGGCTTGCCGGCGCGCTGGCCGAGGAGCCCGCTGCGCTCGTGCGCGACGGCGGCGTCATCGCGACGGGGCACGACGCCGAGCTCGACGAGCTGCGTGCGATCGGGCAGCACGGCGACGCCTTCCTGCTCGAGCTCGAGGCACGCGAGCGCACGCGCACCGGCATCGGCAACCTGCGCGTGCAGTTCAACCGCGTGCACGGCTTCTACATCGAGGTCACCGCCAGCGGGTTGGACAAGGTGCCCGCCGACTACCAGCGCCGGCAGACGATGAAGAACGCCGAGCGCTACATCACACCGGAGCTCAAGGCCTTCGAAGACAAGGCGCTGTCGGCGCAGGAGCGCGCGCTGGCCCGCGAGAAGCATCTGTGGGAGGCGTTGGTGGAGTCGCTGCAGCCGCAGGTGGCCGCGCTCGCGGCGCTGGGCCGCGCCCTGGCGGCGCTCGATGCGCTGGCCTGCCTGGCCGAACGCGCGGCCACGCTCGGCTGGTGCCGGCCGCAGTTCGTGAACCACCCGGGCATCGACATCGAGCGCGGACGCCACCCGGTGGTCGAGGCCCGGTTGGCCGAGACCGGCGGTGGCGCCTTCATCGCCAATGACACGCGGCTCGATGCACGCACGCGCATGCAGGTGATTACCGGGCCCAACATGGGCGGCAAGAGCACCTACATGCGGCAGGTGGCACTGATCGTGTTGCTGGCCGCCATGGGTTCGTTCGTGCCGGCCGACCGCTGCGTGCTCGGGCCGATCGATGCCATCCACACCCGCATCGGTGCCGCCGACGATCTGGCCAACGCCCAATCGACTTTCATGCTCGAGATGACCGAGGCCGCGGCGATCGTGCACGCGGCGACCGAGCAGTCGCTGGTGCTGATGGACGAGATCGGCCGCGGCACGTCCACCTTCGACGGCCTGGCGCTGGCGAGCGCGATCGCGGCCCACCTGCACGACCGCAACAGGGCCTTCACGCTGTTCGCGACGCACTATTTCGAACTCACCGAGTTCCCGGCCCGGCATCCGCGCGCGGTCAACGTGCATGTGTCGGCCACCGAGTCGGGTCACGACGTCGTGTTCCTGCACGAGGTGCAGGCCGGGCCGGCGAGCCGTAGCTACGGCGTGCAGGTGGCGCGGCTGGCCGGCGTGCCCGGCGCCATCGTGCGCCAGGCGCAGCACACGCTGGAGGCGCTGGAACAGCAGTCGCGCGAAGGTGCGGCACAGGTCGACCTGTTCGCGGCGCCGCCGCCGGCGACATCGCCTGCCAAGCCCTCGGCATCGCTGCGCGCGCTGGCGGCGATCGACCCTGATACGCTGACGCCTCGAGAGGCCCTCGACGCCCTGTACCGCCTGAAGGCCCTGGCCAAGGACGACCCCGCATGACCTATTGCATCGGCATCCGGCTCAACGCCGGCCTCGTGTTCCTGTCGGACTCGCGCACCAACGCCGGCATGGACCAGATCAGCACCTACCGCAAGATGATCATCTACGAGAAGCCGGCCGATCGCTTCATGGTGCTGCTGTCGGCGGGCAACCTGTCGATTTCGCAATCGGTGCGCGAGCTGCTGCAGGTGGAGAAGATCGACCGCGGCGAGCACGACGCGCCGCTGACGATCTGGAATGCCACCAGCATGTTCGATGCCGCGCGCGTGCTCGGTGCCACCGTGCGCCGCGTCTATGCCGAGGACGGCCCGTCGCTGAAGGCAGCCGGCGTGGACTTCAATGCCTCGATGATCCTCGGTGGCCAGATCGGCAACGAGGCGATGCGCATGTTCCTGGTGTACTCGGCGGGCAACTTCATCGAGGCCACGCGCGAGACCTGCTACTTCCAGATCGGCGAATCCAAGTACGGCAAGCCGGTGCTCGACCGCCTGATCACGCCGGGCACGCCGCTGGAGACGGCTGCCAAGTGCGCGCTGGTGTCGATGGATTCCACGTTGAAGTCCAACCTCGGCGTCGGTCTGCCGCTGGACCTGCTGGTCTACCGCGCCGGCGAGCTGCGCAGCGACCGCCATGTCTGCGTCGACGAGGGCAACCCCTACTTCCAGATGATCCGCGGCACCTGGGGCCAGCGCCTGCGCGAGGCCTTCGACAGCCTGGAGGATCCGCAGTGGGACGGCGGCAGTTCCAGCCATCCGTTGCGCGTGGCCTCCGCGCGCTACGAACCGATGCGCAAGATCACGACTTCCACCGAGAAGATCGTGTGACTTGACTCCCCCCCGTAGCGCCTTCGGCGCCTCCCCCTCAAGGGGGCGCAACCACCGGCCCGGCAAAGCCGGATCCGCGGTTGCCGCTTGGCTCGGCAGGAGCGGGGCGCTGCTGTGCTGCATGTTGGCCGTCAGCTGCATGATCGTCGACCACCAGCAGCGGCGCTGGATCTTCATGCCGACGCGCGACACCTGGGCTCCCGGCCTGGAAGCTGCGCAGGGCATGCACGAGGTCTGGATCGACCATCTTTCGGCGCATCCCGAGCAGGCCGGCCAGCCGGTGCGGCTGCACGGTCTGTGGCTGCCGCGGCCCGAAGGCGATGCGCCGGTGCTGCTGTTCCTGCATGGCGTGCGCTGGACAGTGCATGCCAGTGCACCGCGCATGCGGCAGCTGCATGCGCTGGGCTTCTCGGTGCTGTCGATCGACTATCGCGGCTTCGGACTCAGCAGCGACGCGCTGCCGTCCGAGACGCTGGCTGCGGAGGATGCACGGGCTGCGTGGCGCTGGCTGGCCCACCGCCATCCGCAGGCGCGTCGTTTCGTGTTCGGCCATTCGCTGGGTGCCTCGCTGGCGATCGAGCTGGCACTGGCGGTGGACGACGAAGCCGGCGTCATCGTCGAGGGCGCGTTCACCTCCGCAGCCGACGTGCTGCGCAGCACGCGTTGGGGCTGGCTGCCGGTCTATGCGTTGATGACGCAGCACTTCGACGCCGGACGACGGGTGGCCGACATCGGATCGCCGCTGCTGGTGGTGCATGGCAGCGCCGACGAGATGGTGGCGCCGCAGCTGGGCCGCGAACTGTATGAACGCGCGATGCCACCCAAGCGGTTCGTGCTCGTCGACGGCGGCGAGCACGAGAACACCGACGTGATCGGCCATGCGCAATACCGCAGCGCCGTGCGCGAGCTGTTCGGACTCCACACGCCGCACTGAGTGGGAAACCGTCGCGCCGCGGCCGGGGAATGGCGACCGCGCAATGGCGACCGCGCCGCGCCCAAATGGCCCTTGATGACAGGCCATTGCAGGCCGTACACCCGCGCCATCTTGAGCCACACCACGGTCCTGCCCGTCGATCGCACCGTTGCCGCGCCCGCCGCCGACACGGCGGCGGGTCGCGTGCAGGTCATCGCCGACGACCTCGCCGCGGCCCTGCCCTGGGCACGCGCGCTGGCCGCCGAGGGTCTGGCGACCCAGGCGCACACCTGGAACGTGGCGGTGGCCCAGGAGTCGCCGCCCGATGCCTGGGTGCTGCATGTGAGCCGCAACCTTCCCGCGCAGCTGTCGCGGCTGCGGTCGCTGGCGGAGCGCATGCCGCGGCGACCGCTGCTGGTGGCCTGCCACGATCTGCGCGACCTGGATCATGTGCTGGCGCTCGAGATGGGCGCCGACGATGCGATCGACATCGGCCTCGGCGCACCGGTGGTCGCGGCGCGATTGCGCGCGCTCTGGCGACGCATGATGCCGGCCGAAGCGGCGACGACATCGCCCGACACGCTGCTGTTCGGCGCGCTCGGCCTCCACCGGCGCGAACGCCGCGTGCTGCTACGCGGTCAGCCGGTGGCCTTGACCGACGGCGAGTTCGAGCTTCTCTGGCGGCTGGCCCTGCAGGCCGGTCAGGTGGTCACGCGGCGCCAGCTGTTGCGCGAGCTGCGCGGTCTCGACGACGGACGCGGCGACCGCTCGATCGACAGCCGCATCTATCGCATCCGACGCAAGCTCGGTGACGACGCGGCGGGCGGCGAGCGGATCCGCACCGTGCGCAACCGTGGCTACTTCTTCGCGACCTCGCCCTGGTAGGACGCTGCGCGCGCCACCTCCACCAGCGCGCGGCCGATGACACGCACCGCGGCGTCGATCGCCTTGGGCTCGAACGCGCCGTAGCCCAGCACGAGCGCGTTCCAGGTGCCGGGCGTGATGCAGGTCGACGACAGCGCGATCGCCATCACCCCGTGTTCGCGGATGCGGCGCACGACATCCATGTCGCGCACCGCGGCCGGCAGGTGCAGGCAGGCGAAGGTGCCGGCCGCGGTGGGCCCGAGCCGGGCCCATGGCGGCACGTGGCGGCGCACGGCCTGCACCAGCGCGTCGCGCCGCTCGCGCGAGTGCAGGCGCAGTGCGCGCAGGTGGTTGCTCAGGTGGCCTTCGTCGATGAAGGCCGCCATGGCCAGCTGCAACGAGGCATTCGTGTGGTCGCCGAGCAGGCCGCGCATGGCGATGAACACGTCGACCAACCGGGTCGGTACCACCAGGTAGGCCAGTCGCAGCGATGGGAACATGATGCCTTCGAAGGTGCCCATCAGCAGCACGCGGTCGGAGCGGTCGAGCGCCTGGAACGCGGCCGGCGCCTCGGCGTCGTGGGCGATCTCGTCGTTGAAGTTGCCCTCGATCACCCAGGCACCGCTTTCGTCGGCCCAATGCAGCAGCTCGCTTCGGCGCGCGCTGTCGGTGCGCACGCCGAGCGGAAACTGCGTCAGCGGGTGCAGGTACACGGCGGCCGCCTGCGGCGCGGCGGCGCGGCCGGCCGCCACATCGAGCCCGCGGTCGTCGAACGAGACGCCGACGACCGCGATGTGCAGCGCCTGGAACAGGCTCAGCAGGCTGGCATGGCCGGGATCCTCGAGCCAGACCTGGTCGCCCGGCTCCAGCAGCACGCGGACGATCAGCTCGATCGCCTGGCTCGGGCTGTTGAGCACGATCACTTGTTCAGGCGCACAAAGCGTGGCGCGGGTGAGCGAAAGGTGTCGCGCGATCGCCTCGCGCAGCCCTGGAAGGCCGGCCGCCGGCCCGTAGCTGAGGTGATCGCGAAAGCGCTCGCCGAGCGAACGCGTCACCAGTCGCCGCCAGAGGTGCAGCGGGAAGTCCTCGATCATCGGCGCGCGCGGATACAGCGGCTTCGCGGCGAGCAAGGTATGCGGCAGCTCCAGCTGGCGCGGCTTGCCGAGATAGACCGCCATGCGGTTGAGCACCGCGTGCGCCGACTGGCTGAGCGGCCGCACGACCGTGCGCGCGGCAGCCAGGCGCTCGGGTTGCGGACGCTGCGCCACATAGGTGCCGTCGCCCACCCGGCGCTCGAGGTAGCCCTCCAGCTGCAACTGGGCGAAGGCCTCGTCGACCGCGCCGCGCGCCACCGCCCAGTCTGCCGCCAGCTGCCGCGCCGATGGCAGACGCATGCCGGGGCGCAGGTGGCCGCGCTGGATCGCGTCGAGCACGGTCTGGTAGACGCGCAGTCGCCTGGGCAGCCGCGCGCCGGGCGTCTGGATCAACGGCTGGATGATGGCACCGGAGGCTTGTTTGGCCACGCCTGTTCTCGTTGCTCGCCCGACATTCACTGTAGGCGAGGCTCGCGACGGGCGCCGTCATCGTGCGACGGACGGCAGCGAACGCCTTCCCAACGGCGGCCAGGGCACATTGGCGCGCCTCCGGCCCGCTCAATGGCTCTTGTGGATGGGACGTGGCATGCGGAAGATCGCCGCCGCAGATGGGATACCACCGCGAACCGTTGTCGATACCGCACTTCCACGCCGGCCCCGACGCGCCGGCGAGGCTGGTGCTGATCATCGGCGCGCCGCCGCCGGGCGAACGGGCCCTCGCCGACTGTCTGGCCCGGCAGGGCATCCGCTGCATCTTCGAACCCACGCTCGAGCGCTTGGCGGCACTGCAGCGTCAGGCGTCGTTCGACGCCGTGGTGCTCAGCATCGGCGGCACGCCCGGGGCGCTGGCCGCGGAAGTGGCACGCGTGAGGCCGTCGTTCGGCGGCCGGCTGCTGGTCGTGGCCCACGGCGACGGCGAAGTGGATGAGGTCGACGAGATCATGGCGCTCGAGCTGGGCGCCGATGACTTCGTTCGCGCTCCCGTGAGTGCACGTCGCCTGAGGGCACGTTTGCAGGCGCAGCTGAGGCAGCCTCGAGGCGACGCCTTGCCCATGCCGGCGGCACCGGATGCCGACGACGGCACGCTGGCTGGCTGGCGGCTCGACCCCCTGCACCTGCGTCTCGAACGTGGCACGCGCAGCATCACGCTGACGAGTTCGCAGATGCAGCTGCTGCATTGCCTTCAGCGAGTTCCCGGCCGCGTGGTGCCGCGCGCCGAATTGCACGACCGTGTCTGCCCCGGTCGATCGGACATTCGCGCGCGCACGATCGATGTCTACGTTCATCGCCTGCGCAAACGGTTGACCGACGAAGGCGTTCACGACATCCACATCGCGGCCGTGCGGGGCTGCGGCTTCATGCTGCAGCTGGGTGCACCGGCGGGGGCCGCGCCCGCACCGCCGGCACTGCGCGCCGTTACCTGAAGGCGTAGCTGGCCGCGATGTAGATGAATCGCCCGCGCGGATCAGCGTACTGCGGGTCGTAGCCGCTCTGGAACGAGGTCTGCCCGCCGGCGTTGGTGTAAGGAGGCGCGCGATTGAACAGGTTGCGCACGCCCAGCGTGAGTTGCAGGTCGCGCATGCCGCTCCACTGCAGCTGTGCGTCCACCGTCTCGTAGTTGCCGACCCGGCGTTGCGGCAGATCGAAGAAGGGCGAATTCAGGAGATCGTAGTAACCCGACTGCCAGTTGTAGACCAGTGTGCCGCTCCAGGCACCGCGCGTGAGGTTGGCCGAGTACGTGGTCTTCCAGCGCGGTACCACCCCGCCGGTGGCTCCGTTGACCTGGCTGATGGCGCCCGTATAGCTGCCGTCGGGGTTCTGCGCGTCGTACTGATGGAAGTAGGTGCCGTTGGTCGACAGCGTCAGCCGGCCCCAGTCGCCGGCCGGCAGCCGCCAGCGCGCGTCGTAGTCGATGCCGGCCACCAGGATGCGGCCGATGTTCAGGTTGCTTTGATCGATCAGGCTGATCGGGCCGGGCAGCGCGGGGAATGCCGGATCGACCGGGCCGCGTTGCACCAGGCTGGCGTACTTGGCCAGACTCGCCGCGTCGGCCAGGATCACCGCCGGCGTGATGCCGTTGTTGATCTGATCCTTCATGTTGATCCTGAAGTAATCGGCGGCGATCGTCAGGTCGCGCGCCGGCTCCACCACGGTGCCGAGTGTCGAGCTCACCGATCGTTCGGGTCGCAGCGTCGGTGTGCCCTGGTTGAGGATCTGGAACTGCGTGCCGCAGTCGCGCACCTCGTCGCCGGTGACCGGGCAGCGGATCGGATCGCTCAGTCCCGGCGCGGTGACCCCGATCTGCGACGGCAGATACAGATCCTGCAGACTGGGCGCCCGAAAACCCTTGCCCACCGAGCCGCGCAGCACCCATTGGGGCACGACCTGCCAGCGCAGACTCAGCTTGGGCGTCGTGGAATTGCCCACGCCCTGGTAGCGGTCGAACCGAACCGCCGCCGTGCCCTCCAGCCCCTTGGCCAGTGGCACGTTGACTTCGCCGAACACCGACTCCACGCGACGCGACCGGTCGGTATCGCCGAAGTTGCCGCCGTAGCCCGACACGTCGCCGGTGCTGATCTCGGTGCTGGCGTCGAAGCGGTACTGTTCATGGCGCAACTCGACACCGAGCGCAAGCGCGAGCGCGCCGTCGGGCATCTGCAGCAAATCGCGCGTCGCCTTGGCCTGCACGCTGTCGAGCTGCGAAACCACCTCGAAGGCCGTGCCGGTGAAGTTGGCCGCGCGGATCTGCGCCACCACGTCGGCCGTGTTGGGCCCGAAGAAATTCACGTTGCCGCTGTTGAGCAGCGGCATGAGTCGGCTGAGCACCGGAAAGCCGTCGTTCACCTTTTCGGTGAGCTTGTTCTTCGAATGCAGCATGCCGGCGTCGAAGTCCCAGCCCGCCGCGGCCCCCTTCACGCCAGCCACCAGGCGCGGCGATTCCGATGTGTCGGTGATGTCGCGGTTGCCGCTCTCGCCGGCGCGGTAGCGCACGAGCAGGTCGGGTGTCGCGCCGCCGGTGATGCCCTGCACGAACGCGGTCGGGTAGAACGGGCTCGCCGAGGTGAGCAGGATCGTCGAGGCCGGGAACGGCGTGAAGGTGTTGTAGGGCGCCAGCGTCGCCAGCGGGTTGTTCAACGGGATGTTGAACTGGTCGGACAGCGGCACCGGCTGGATGATGTTGTTCTGCTTGTTGCGGTTGTACGAGGCCTGGAGGTAGCCCTCCAGTCCGGCGCCCAACTTCAGGTTCGCCGACCCGTAGATGCTGGCGCGCTCGGCCTCGGGAATCAGCTGGATCAGCGGCGCCGGGTCGAACCGGCACGAAGTCGTCGAGCGAAACGGGATGAAGCTCGAATAGGGCCCCGGGCAGTTCGGCACCGAGGGGTTGAACGAACCGCCGAACGAGCCGTCGGCTGCGGCGAAGTTGGCCGGGAACGTATTGCCCGACGTGGTGTCGTTCTCGGCCTCGAGGTTGGTGCCCGACGCGGCGAAGGCGCGGTCGCGACCGAACAGCGCGGTTTCCTTCTGCACCATCACGCCGACCATCACGTTGAATCCGTCTCGCTCCAGGTTGCCCGTGCCCCACAGCAGGCCGGCGCGGCGCGAGGCGGCGCCGCCATCGCTGGTGTCGCCGAACTGCGCGCTCAGCTCGAGGCCGGCATAGTCGCGCCGCAGGATGAAGTTCACCACGCCGGCGATCGCATCGGAGCCGTAGACCGCCGAGGCGCCGTCCTTCAGCACCTCCACCCGCTCGATCGCCGCCAGCGGAATGCTGTTGACGTCGACCGAGACCGAGTCGCCGGTGAAGCCCACGCCGTACGGTGCGATGCGCCGGCCATTGAGCAGCACCAGCGTGCGGATCGAACTCAGCCCGCGCAGCGAGATCGACGACAGGCCGCCCGTGGTGGCACCGGACACACTGGCCGCGGTGATGCCGCCGGAACTGGTGATGGCACTGACGGTCTGCAGCAGTTGTTCGACATTGACCGCGCCGGTACGCGCGATGTCTTCGCGCGTCAGCACCTGCACGGGCAACGCGGTCTCCGCGTCGATGCGGCGGATCGACGAACCGGTGATCTCGACGCGCTGCGCCTCCTGGGCCCAAGCCGCGCAAGCCATGGCGCCGAGCAGGCCGACGAACGCGAGATCGACCGCGAGTCGGGCAGCCCAGCGACTCCGATGCATGTTGACAAGGGTCATGGGGCCTCCGAAATCCAGTTGTTGTCGCGATACGCCAGCCCGGCCGCGCCCTGCGCACGGCGTCGGCCGAATCTAGTCACGCCGGCGGACCCTGTCGGTCACGGTGTGTCGTCGGTCGCGCGACCGATGCGACACGGATGGGCTCTACCTGTGGCATGCATGGCAGGCCGGTCACCGGCGACAACCTGGCCACACGGCGTCACCCGTGCGAGACGCCCCGGGCTTACCCGCAGCCGTGGCCCCGATCACACGGCGCGATCACCCGGCGGGCCCGGCACGGGCTGTTAGGCTAGCTCGAGATGCACGCACACACCCGGACCGCCGACCGCACGATCGTCTTCACCCACGCCAATGGTTTCCCCGCCGGTACGTACGAGGTGTTGTTCGAGCACTGGCGGCATTCGGGCTGGCGCGTGCTGGCGCCAAACAGGCTCGGCCACGATCCGGACTACCCGGTCACCAGCGGCTGGCCGCATCTTCGCGACGAGCTGCTTGCCTTCGTGCGCCGCGAGGCTGCCGGCACGCGCGTGGTGCTGGCGGGGCATTCGATGGGTGGCTACCTGAGCCTGCTCGCCGCGAGCCGGTTGCCGGCCGAGCAGGTCTTGGCCGTGGCGCTGCTCGATGCGCCGATCGTCGCGGGCTGGCGCTCGCAGGGCTTTCGGTTGCTGAAGGCCACCGGCCTCATCCGTCACGGTGGTCCGGGCAAGGTGTCGGCGCGGCGGCGTGCACATTGGCCCGATGCGGCCGGCGTGCGCGAACACTTTGCCGGCAAGCGCATGTTCGCCTCCTGGGATGCGCGCTGCTTCGAGCATTACCTGCAGCACGGATTCGAGACGGCACCCGATGGCGGCATGCAGCTGGTGTTCCGCCGCGACGTGGAGACGCGGATCTACGAGACGCTTCCGCACCACGTGGAGCCGCTGCTGCGACGACACCCGCTGCGCTGCCCGGTGGCCTATGTCGAAGGCACCGCGTCGACCGAAGGGCGACAACTGGGCCTTGGCTACGTGCGGCGGCTGGCCGGCCCGCACTGGCGCAGCATCGAGGGCTCGCATCTGTTTCCGATGGAGCGACCCGAACGCACGGCACAGCTGGTGCTCGAGTTGCTTGATGCGATGACGCAGCACACCGGCTGATGCCCGCCGCGACCCACCTATAATCGCGCTTTACCACCACAGCCTTCGTGCGACGCGGCGCGCGCCCTAGGCTGAACGACATGACCAAATACGTCTTTGTCACCGGTGGCGTGGTGTCCTCACTCGGCAAGGGCATCGCGTCGGCCTCGCTGGCCGCGATCCTGGAGTCGCGGGGCCTCAAAGTCACCCTCATCAAACTCGATCCCTACCTCAACGTCGATCCGGGCACCATGAGCCCGTTCCAGCACGGCGAGGTGTTCGTCACCGACGACGGCGCCGAGACCGATCTCGATCTCGGCCACTACGAGCGTTTCATCGCGACGCGCATGCGTCGCAGCAACAACTTCACCACCGGCCAGATCTACAAGAGCGTGCTCGAGAAGGAGCGCCGCGGCGACTACCTCGGCAAGACGGTGCAGGTGATCCCGCACGTCACCAACGAGATCCAGGACTTCATCCGGCGCGGGGCGGGCGTCGGCACCGCCGACGAGGCGCAGGTGGCCATCTGCGAGGTCGGCGGCACGGTAGGCGACATCGAATCGCTGCCCTTCCTCGAGGCCGCGCGCCAGCTGAGCCTGAAGCTGGGCGCAAGCAACACCGCGTTCGTGCACCTCACCTACGTGCCTTGGATCGCCGCCGCCGGCGAGCTGAAGACCAAGCCCACGCAGCACACGGTGCAGAAGCTGCGCGAGATCGGCATCCAGGCCGACGCGCTGCTGTGTCGCGCCGATCGGCGCATTCCCGATGAAGAACGCGACAAGATCTCGCTGTTCACCAACGTGCCCGCGCAGGGCGTGATCTCGGTGTGGGATGCCGACACGATCTACAAGGTGCCGCGCATGCTGCACGAGCAGGGCCTGGACGAGCTGATCTGCATGAAGCTGCAGCTGCTCACGCGCCCGGCCGACCTGAAGCGCTGGGATCGGCTGGTGCACGAGGTGGAGCACCCCAAGACGTCGGTGCGCATCGCGATGTGCGGCAAGTACACCGATCTGTCCGACAGCTACAAGTCGCTCAACGAGGCGCTGCGCCACGCCGGCATCCACAACCATGCGCGGGTCGAGATCGAATACGTCGACTCCGAGACCCTGTCGCCGGCCACAATCGGCCAGCTCTCGGCCTACGACGCGGTGCTGGTGCCCGGCGGATTCGGCAAACGCGGCATCGAAGGCAAGATCCTCGCGGCGCAGTACGCGCGTGAAGAGCGCGTGCCCTACCTCGGCATCTGCCTGGGCATGCAGGTGGCCTCGATCGAGATTGCCCGCCACAAGGCGGGCCTCGAGGGCGCCAACTCCACCGAGTTCGACCCGGACACACCGCACCCGGTGATCGCGCTGATCGACGAATGGCACGACCGCGACGGCTCGATCCAGAAGCGCGACGCAAAGTCCGACCTGGGTGGCACCATGCGCCTGGGCTCGCAGAGCAGCGACGTCAAGCCCGGCACGCTGGCACACCGGATCTACGGGCCGGTGGTCACCGAGAGGCATCGCCACCGCTACGAGGCCAACGAGCGGTATCTCGAAAAGCTGCAATCGGCCGGACTCGTGATCTCGGCGATCACGCAGCGCGAGAAGCTGACCGAGATCGTCGAGCTGCCGCAGGCCGTGCACCCCTGGTTCGTCGGCGTGCAGTTCCACCCCGAGTTCAAGAGCACGCCGTGGGACGGGCATCCGCTGTTCATCAGCTACATCCAGGCGGCGCTGGCCCACAAGGTCGAACGCGAAGGTGCGGGGCAGCAGAAGGTGGCCGCATGAGGCTCTCGGCGCCATGAAGCTCTGCGGCTTCGAGGTCGGCCTCGACAGACCCTTCTTCCTGATCGCCGGACCCTGCGTCGTCGAGTCCGAGGCGCTGCAGCTCGACGTCGCCGGTCGTCTGAAGGAGATGACGGCCGCGCTCGGCATCCCGTTCATCTTCAAGTCGAGCTACGACAAGGCCAATCGCTCCAGCGGCAGCAGCTTTCGCGGGCCCGGCATGGACAAGGGCCTCGAGATCCTGGCCAAGGTGCGCCGGGAGCTGAAGGTGCCGGTGCTGACCGACGTGCACACCGAATCCGAGGTGCCGGCCGTGGCCCAGGTGGTCGACGTGCTGCAGACCCCGGCCTTCCTGTGCCGGCAGACGGATTTCATCCGCGCCGTCGCGCAATCCGGCAAACCGGTGAACATCAAGAAAGGCCAGTTCCTCGCACCGCACGACATGGGCAACGTGATCGCGAAGGCGCGCGACGCCGCCCGCGAGAAAGGCCTGCCCGAGGACAACTTCCTCGCCTGCGAACGCGGCGTGAGCTTCGGCTACAACAACCTCGTCTCCGACATGCGCAGCCTGGCGATCATGCGCGAAACCGGCGCGCCGGTGGTGTTCGACGCCACGCACAGCGTGCAGCTGCCCGGCGGGCAAGGCACCAGCAGCGGTGGCCAGCGCGAGTTCGTGCCGGTTCTGGCTCGCGCGGCGGTGGCCGTGGGCATCGCCGGACTCTTCATGGAGACGCACCCCGATCCGGCCAAGGCACTGTCCGACGGGCCGAACGCCGTGCCGCTGAAGCACATGCGCGCGCTGCTCGAGCAGTTGCTCGCGCTCGATCGCGTCGTGAAGGCGCAACCGCTACTCGAGAACGACTTCTCCTGCTGAGGCCGTACCGAGGAGAACACGATGCCCTACGGCTACATCATCGTCGAGATGAAGATCAACGACCTCGAGCAATACAAGAAGTACATGGCCGTGGCTCAGGAGATGGTCAAGGCCGCTGGCGGCGAGTACCTGGTGCGCGGCGGCCGGTGCGAGACGGTCGAAGGCGAATGGCAACCGGCCCGCGTGGGCGTGATCCGCTTTCCGAGTTACGAAGCGGCCAAGACCTTCAACGAGGGCGCGGCATACGCAACGGCACGACAGCTGCGCAACGGCACGACCGAGTACTTCAACATGATCTTGGTCGAGGGCGTGGCCGCCCCGGTCTGAGCGCATTCACCATCCAAGAAGAGAGGACCCCTGCATGAGCGCCATCGTCGACATCGTCGGCCGCGAGATTCTCGACAGCCGCGGCAACCCCACCGTCGAGTGCGACGTGCTGCTGGAGTCCGGCACCATGGGCCGCGCCGCGGTGCCCAGCGGCGCCTCCACCGGCAGCCGCGAAGCCATTGAGCTGCGCGACGGCGACAAGGCGCGCTACGGTGGCAAGGGCGTGCTGCGCGCGGTGGAGCACATCAACACCGAGATCAGCGAGGCC
>JAEUPI010000171.1 GCA_016790175.1 Burkholderiaceae bacterium
GCCCCGTAGAGCACGGTGTTGCCGACGATGATGTTCTTCGTGGCGTCGCCGCGGAAGTCGATGCTCGGCCGCACCGCCACGCGCCCGCCGGACAGGCCCTTGCCGGTGTAGTCGTTGGCGTCTCCGATCAGGTACAGCGTGACGCCCCGCGCCAGGAAGGCGCCAAAACTCTGGCCGCCGGTGCCTTCCATCTGGATGAAGATGGTCTGGTCGGGCAGCCCCTCCGGGTGATGTCGGACGAGCTCGCCCGACAGCATCGCACCGACACTGCGATTGCCGTTGCGTGCGGTTTCGAGCAGCTGAACCTTCTCGCCGCGCTCGATGGCCGGCTTGCACTTCTCGATCAGCTTGAGGTCCAGCGCCCGGTGCAGACCGTGGTCCTGTTCCTCGACGTGGTGCCGCGCGACATCGGCAGACACCTTCGGTTGGTGGAACACGCGCGAGAAGTCCAGGCCCTTGGCCTTCCAGTGCGCGACGCCCTTCTTCATGTCGAGCAGGTCCGAACGGCCGATCAACTTGTCGAATTTGCGGATGCCGAGCTGCGCCATGATCTGACGCGCTTCCTCGGCGACGAAGAAGAAATAGTTGACGACGTGCTCCGGTCGGCCGGCGAACTTCCTGCGCAGCACCGGATCCTGCGTGGCCACGCCGACCGGGCAGGTGTTGAGGTGGCACTTGCGCATCATGATGCAGCCCTCGGCCACCAGGGGCGCCGTCGCGAAGCCGAACTCGTCGGCGCCCAGCAGCGCGCCGACCACCACATCGCGGCCGGTCTTCATCTGGCCGTCGGCCTGCACGCGGATGCGACCACGCAGGCGGTTCAGCACCAGCGTCTGCTGTGTCTCGGCCAGACCCAGCTCCCACGGCGTGCCGGCGTGCTTGATTGACGACCATGGCGATGCACCGGTGCCGCCGTCATGGCCGGCGATCACCACATGGTCGGCCTTGCACTTCGCCACGCCCGCTGCCACCGTGCCGACGCCGACTTCCGAGACCAGCTTGACGCTCACGCCGGCCGACGGATTGGCATTCTTGAGGTCGTGGATCAGCTGAGCCAGGTCCTCGATCGAATAGATGTCGTGATGCGGCGGCGGGCTGATCAGACCGACGCCGGGCACGCTGTAGCGCAGGAAGCCGATGTACTCGCTGACCTTGCCGCCGGGCAGCTGGCCGCCCTCGCCCGGCTTGGCGCCCTGCGCCATCTTGATCTGGATCTGATCCGCCGAGACCAGATACTCGGTGGTGACGCCGAATCGGCCCGAGGCCACCTGCTTGATCTTGGAGCGCAGCGAATCGCCATCCTTGAGCGCGTAGTCCGACTCGATGACCTTGGTGCCGACGATGTCCGACAGCGTGGTGCCGGCCTGGATCGGTATGCCCTTGAGCTCCTGCCGATAACGCGCCGGATCCTCGCCGCCCTCGCCCGTGTTGCTCTTGCCGCCGATGCGATTCATTGCCACGGCCAGCGTGGCGTGCGCCTCGGTCGAGATCGATCCGAGCGACATGGCGCCGGTGGCGAAGCGCTTGACGATCTCCGAGGCGGGTTCGACCTCGTCGATCGGGCAGGCCCGGGCCGGGTCGACCTTGAATTCGAACAGACCACGCAACGTCATGTGGCGCTTGCTCTGGTCGTTGATGATCTGCGCATATTCGCGGTAGGTGTCGAAGCGGCCCGAGCGCGCGCTGTGCTGCAGCTTGGCGATCGCGTCGGGGGTCCACATGTGCTCCTCGCCCCGGGTGCGCCAGGCGTACTCGCCACCGGCATCGAGCATCTGCGCGAGCACAGGGTCGTCGCCGAAGGCGCCGCGGTGCATGCGGATGGATTCCTCGGCCACTTCGAACACGCCGATGCCCTCGACCTGAGAAGCCGTGCCGCGGAAGTACTTGTCCACGAACGGCTTGGCCAGTCCGATCGCCTCGAAGATCTGGGCTCCGCAATACGACATGTACGTGCTGATGCCCATCTTGGACATGATCTTCGAGAGACCCTTGCCGATGGCCTTGATGTAGTTCGCGCAGGCCTTCTCGGCATTGATCTCGCCGGGCAATGAACCATGCATGTCGGCGATCGTCTCGAGCGCCAGGTACGGATGCACGGCCTCGGCGCCGTAGCCGGCCAGCACCGCGAAGTGATGGACCTCACGCGCCGAGCCCGTCTCGACGACGAGGCCGGCGGTGGTGCGCAGGCCCTCGCGCACAAGATGATGGTGGACGGCCGACAGCGCCAGCAGCGCAGGGATCGCCACCTGTTCGCGACCGATGCCGCGGTCGGTGATGATCAGGATGTTGTGTCCGGTGCGAAGTGCGTCGACCGACTCGGCGCACAGCGATGCCAGCTTGGCCTCGACGCCCTCGCGGCCCCAGGCCAGCGGATAGGTGATGTCGAGCTCGTAGGTGCGGAACTTGCCCGAGGTGTTCTGTGCCACGCCACGCAGGCGCGCCATACCGTCGACATCCAGGATCGGTTGCGTGACCTCCAGCCGCATCGGCGGGTTGACTGCGTTGATGTCGAGCAGGTTCGGTTTCGGGCCGATGAAGCTGTTGAGCGACATCACGATGGCCTCGCGGATCGGGTCGATCGGCGGGTTCGTGACCTGCGCGAACAGCTGCTTGAAGTAGTTGTAGAGGGGCTTGTTTCGATCCGAGAGCACGGCCAGCGGCGAGTCGTTGCCCATCGAGCCGATGGCTTCTTCGGCCTGAGTGGCCATCGGCGCGAGCAGGAACTTGATGTCCTCTTGCGTGTACCCGAAGGCCTGCTGGCGGTCGAGTAGCGGCTCACGGGTTGCGGCCGCATGCACCTGAGCGTCGAGGGAATCCAGGCGCACGCGCACCGTCTCGATCCACTGGCGATACGGCTTTGCGAAGGCGAGCTGGTGCTTCAATTCGTCGTCGTCGACGATGCGGCCCTGCTCGAGGTCGATCAGGAACATCTTGCCGGGCTGAAGGCGCCACTTCTTGACGATACGGCTCTCGGGAATCGGCAACACGCCGGATTCGGAGGCCATGACCACGATGTCGTCATCGGTGACGCAATAGCGTGCGGGCCGCAAGCCGTTGCGGTCGAGCGTGGCGCCGATCTGCTTGCCATCGGTGAACACCATGGCAGCCGGGCCGTCCCAGGGTTCGAGCATCGCGGCGTGATATTCGTAGAACGCGCGGCGGCGAGGGTCCATCAGCTCGTGCTGCTCCCACGCCTCGGGAATCATCATCATCGCGGCGTGCGCCAGCGGATAGCCGGCCATCACCAGCAATTCCAGCGTGTTGTCGAATGTCGCCGTGTCGCTCTGCCCCTCGAAGCTGATGGGATAGAGCTTCTTGAGGTCGTCGCCCAGCACGGGCGACTTCATCACGCCTTCGCGCGCGCGCATCCAATTGAAGTTTCCCTTGACGGTATTGATTTCGCCGTTGTGCGCCACCATGCGGTACGGATGCGCGAGCGGCCATTCGGGGAAGGTATTGGTCGAGAAACGCTGGTGCACCAGCGCCAGCGCCGACGTGACGCGCGCGTCTTGCAGGTCCCTGTAGTACATGCCCACCTGGTCGGCAAGCAGCAGGCCCTTGTAGATCACCGTGCGGCAACTCATGCTCGGCACGTAGTACTCACGGCTGTGCGTGAGTTTCAGCGCCTGGATCGCGGCACTTGCCGTCTTGCGAATCACGTAGAGCTTGCGCTCCAGTGCATCGGGCACGATCACGTCGTGGCCGCGACCGATGAAGATCTGGCGGATCACGGGCTCCTTGGCCCGCACGGCCGGCGACATCGGCATGTCGCGGTCCACGGGCACGTCGCGCCAGCCGAGCAGCACCTGACCTTCGGCGCGGACGGCGCGCTCCAGCTCATGCTCGCAGGCCAGGCGCGAGGCATGCTCCTTCGGCAAGAAAATCATGCCGACGCCATATTCGCCCGGCGGTGGCAGTTCGACACCCTGTGCCGCCATCTCAGCGCGGTAGTACTCGTCCGGAATCTGGATCAGGATGCCGGCACCGTCGCCCATCAGCTTGTCTGCACCGACCGCCCCGCGGTGGTCGAGGTTCTTCAGGATCAGCAAGCCCTGCTCAATCAGCTGATGCGATCGCTGACCTTTGATGTGCGCGACGAAGCCAACGCCGCAGGCATCGTGTTCGGCATCCGGGCGATAGAGCCCGTGCTCCTGCACATCCAATGACTCGCGTTGCAGATCCGGCGAGGTGGGAGGGATCAACATGACATGGCACCTGGATGTGTGAGACTCCCAGGAATCTACTGCACCGCAGCAAGGTCGCCAAGCGGTTTTTCCAGTGTCTGACCCTATTTATAATGTCAAGATCATTCGCAAGATAGTAATTGGGGGCAGATCATTGCACCTTTGATGGGCGCCCACGCCGCCTTGGGGCGAGCGGTCGGTCGATGGTGACCTGAAGCTGGGCGACGAATGCCGGTGATCCCAGCGCCCAGCCCTTCGTCGCAGCGTCGGCGATCGACTGTTCACGCCCCGGGGCGAGCCTCTCGCTCAGCAGGTCGCGATAGGCCACAGCCCGATCGAACGGCGTGTTGCCCAGCGCCCAGTACTCGGCCGAGTCGGTCACCAAGGCGTCGGGTTCGAAGCCGAGGTGGTGCAACGCACTGGACCATGGCCATGCACCAGCAGCGGGAACGATCCCGGCGCTGATCGGTGACTGCTCGACGAAACGCAGCACCTCGAGCTGTGTCGGACCTGGCTCGACAACCGTGCAGCGGAACCGTCCTTCCCAGAGGGTTCCGGCGCATCCGTGCCGGCGGTTGTAGCCGCTCGTGTAGCAGCGACCGAGAGACTGAATGCAACGGCTCATTGCGGACGCGTCCGACGGCGTCAGCAGGAGCCAAAGCCGGTCCTGCAGCATGGCGTAGCCACTCAGCGCCACTCGGGTGGACCGCAGGGCCTGGCGAAGACATCGCCGGAGCTGCAGCCGGTCTGATTCGTCGATGAACGGCACCCTGCCGGTGTGCGCATGCAGCGTGACGAGATGGGCGAGCCCAGGGACACAAAGACGTACGAGCCGTGCCACGATCAAGAACCGGGACGGCGCCGAAACGCGACCGCCCCGCACAATTGGCGCCAGCCGGTGTAGCGCATGAAGGTGTGCACCAGGCTAGCTGCCCGCTTGCGGCGGCCGGCCCTCGATCGCAGCGAACTCGGCGAACGCGCTCCGCCCTGTCAACCGAAGGTGTTCCCGCAATGCAAACCGGTCCGTCATGCCGGCGACGTAGTCCGCCACCGCGCGGCGTCGATCGTCGCGCCCGGCGAAATCGGGTGGCATCTCCGCGGGAACGGCGACGTAGGCCTCGAAAAGCTCACGAACCACCCGCTGCGCGAGGTCGGTCGTCTGCACGACTCGCGGATGACGATAGAGATGCTCGAACAGAAACTGCTTGAGCTGCGTGCTTTGCCGCCGCATGGCGTCGGAGAACACGATCAGCCTTGGGCCTCGACGCACGTCGACGACCGTGGCCGGTGCCGCCTGGGCGATAGCGGCCGACGACGCTGCAGTGACGTCGTGCACCTGGTCCGACAGGACGCGGCGAATCGTCTCGTAAAGCCAGCGCCGTCCGGTCAGCTCCCTCAATGACGGGTGTGCTCGCACCGAAGCTTCGCGATGACCCCATACCAGCGGCACCGTCTCGAACTGCTCCATCGATAGCAGACCCGATCGCACGCCATCGTCGATGTCGTGTGCGTTGTAGGCGATCTCGTCGACCAGATCGGCGAGCTGTGCCTCGAGCGTAGGCTGCTGGCCGGCAACGAAACGATGGGCCGGGCCGCCGGGTTCCGCGTCTTCGAGCGCACGTGCATCGGCCGACGAACAGTGCTTCAGGATACCCTCGCGGGTTTCGTGGCACAAATTCAAGCCGTCGAAGGCCGGGTATCGCTGCTCGAGCGAATCGACCACGCGCAGGCTCTGCAGGTTGTGCTCGAACCCGCCATGTCCGCGCATGCACTGGGCAAGTGCGTGCTGGCCTGCGTGTCCGAAGGGTGCATGACCCAGGTCGTGCGCCAGCGCAATGGCCTCGATGAGATCCTCGTTCAGCGACAGCGCACGGGCAATCGAGCGCCCGAGCTGCGCCACCTCGAGCGAATGGGTCAGGCGGGTGCGGAAAAGATCGCCTTCGTGGTTGAGAAAGACCTGCGTCTTGTAGACCAGGCGACGGAACGCGGTGCTGTGCACCACACGATCACGGTCTCGCTGGAAGGCGTCGCGGGCGTCGAGCATCGGCTCGGCGTGCCGCCGGCCGATCGCCCTGACCGGGTCACACGCGTACGGCGCGAGAAGACGCACCGCAGACATCAGGCGGATGCGGTGGTCGCGATCAGGACGTCGCGCACCAAATCGTCGGGCGCTGATCGCACGACGGCCTTGCCTCGTCCCTCGAGCAACACGAAGCGGATTTCGCGTGCACGCGCCTTCTTGTCCAGACGCATGAGTTCGAGGTAGCGGTCCGGCACCAGCGCGGCGGGGCCACGGTCGGGCAGTCCGCAGCGAACCAACAATCGGCGCAATCGATCGTCGACATCCACGTCGACCATGCGCAGCCGCGTCGAGAGCTGTGTGGCCATGACCATGCCGCAGGCGACCGCCTCGCCATGCAGCCAGCGCCCGAATCCCAGTCCCGCTTCGATGGCATGGCCGAAGGTGTGCCCGAAATTCAGGATCGCGCGCAGATCACCTTCGCGCTCATCTCGACCCACCACGTCGGCCTTGATCTCGCAGCTGCGTCGTACGGCGTAGGTCAGCGCCTCGACATCGCGACCCAGCAGCGCCTCTGCGTGCGCCTCGATCCACTCGAAGAACGCCCAGTCGGCGATCGGACCGTACTTGATCACTTCGGCCAGCCCGCAGTGGTACTCGCGCTCGGGCAAGGTGCGCAGAACGCTCAAGTCGCACAACACGCGAATCGGCTGATGAAACGCGCCGATCATGTTCTTGCCGAGCGGGTGGTTGACTGCGGTCTTGCCGCCCACCGAGGAATCCACCTGCGCCAGCAGCGTGGTCGGAATCTGCACGTAGGCCACCCCTCGCATGTAGCAGGCCGCCGCGAAGCCCGCGATGTCGCCGACCACGCCGCCGCCCAGCGCGTAAATCGTGCAACCGCGGTCGCAGCCGCTGCCAAGAAGGGCATCGAAGACGCGATTCAGGGTCGACCAGTCTTTGTGGTCCTCACCGTCGGGCAATTGCACCGTGTGCACGTGCGCGTGTCGCGCCTTCAGCAACGGCAGCCATGTCTCGAGATGCAGCGGCGCGACGACGTCATTGGTGACGACCATGGCGTCCCCGCTCAGCTGCAGGCCGTCCAGGCAGGCAGGTGAACTTGACAGACCCGCGCCGATATGGACCTCGTAGCTGCGATCACCCAGGTCCACATGGACGCGGGTGGCCGAACGATGTTGCGCGCTCACTAGACGACCCTCCGCAGCGCGTGCTCCGGGATTTGCGCTCGCAGGAGCGGCCCGGCACGCTCGTGCGCGCAGTGTAGAGGCGGCCGAAGTCTAATCAGGACGACCCGGCCCAGAGGCCGAGCCACCACCCCGACTAGCCGTGTGATCCGCCAGTCCTGCCAGCTCGAGCTGCATCAAGATGGTACTGACGAGCATCTTGACCGTCGGCCGTCCGGTCTCGACGACGAACTTGGCGACACCTCGGTACAGCGGATCTCGGTCTCGATAGAGCTCGCGCAAGCGGCGCAACGGGTCGGCAACTTGCAGCAGGGGCCTGTGGACATCGTGCCGAAGCCGCCGAAACAGTTCCTCCGGTGACGAGCGCAGGTACACGACGAAAGAACGAGCAGAAAGGCGATCCCGATTCGCCTCTCGCAGCACGGCGCCACCCCCAGTGGCCAACACCTGCAGCGAGGAATCGAGCAGTCGCTCGATCACGCGCTCCTCGACGTCTCTGAACGCGACTTCTCCGTGCTGTTCAAAATAGCTGCGGATCGAGCAGCCGAGTTCTCGTTCTATCGCAGCGTCACTGTCGACGAACGGCCAATCGAGGTGTCGAGAAAGTTGACGCCCGACAGTGGATTTCCCACTGCCGGGCATACCGACCAGCGCGACGATCGGCACGCCAAGTCGCCGCGTCTACGATGCGATGCGCCTGGGACCGTCGCGAATGAGATCCGTGCCGTTGCGCGGTTCAGCGCGCCGCGGTACGGTCCGTCACGATCTTCGGCGTCAGGAACACCAACAACTCGGTCTTGTTGGCTGTACGAACCGTGTTCTTGAACAAGTGCCCAAGAACCGGAACGTCACCCAACAGCGGGACCTTGTTCACCTCGTCGCGCTCGTTCTGCGTGAAGATGCCGCCGATCACCACCGTGCCGCCGTTTTCGACCAGTACCTGCGTCTTCACGTGCTTGGTATCGATCGCGAAACCTGCGGCGGTATTGCGACCCACGCTGTCCTTGTTGACATCGACATCGAGGATCACATTTCCTTCGGGCGTGATCTGTGGCACCACTTCGAGCTTCAAGTTGGCCTTGCGGAACTGAATCGACGTGGCCCCGCTGGATGTCGCGGCCTGGTAAGGCAGCTCTTCGCCCTGCTCGATCAACGCCTTCACCTGGTCGGCGGTGATCACGCGTGGGCTGGAGATGATCTTGCCCTTGCCGTCGGCCTCGAGCGCGGAAAGTTCGAGGTTCAAGAAGCGCTGCGAGGCCGAGCTGAACAATGACAGCGCAAACGACGCAGGTGCAGAGCCCAGGGCGCTCGTGTTCGCCGGCAGGTTCACGAACTGCGTGTTCGGGATGTAGCTACCTCCCGTGATCGCCGCCTGACCCGTCGATTCGCCAACACCCAGGTAGTTGCCCCCAAAACCGAGTCGATTGTTGCCGCCGAGACTGAAGCTACCCGCGCCGTTGTCGAGCGCGCCCAGCTTGACCCCGAGCGCACGCCCCCACTTGTCGTCGGCTTCCACGATTCGAGCCTCGATCAGAACCTGACGCACCGGGATATCGATCTTGGTGATCAGCGCCTGGATCTCTTCGAGTTTCGAGGGAATGTCGGTCACGAAGAGCTGGTTCGTGCGGCTTTCGCTGATCACGCTGCCGCGCGGCGACAGGATGCGCGCCGAGGCGGCCCCCGCACCCGACCCGCTTCCACCGGAAATACCCTTGGCCACGTCTTCGGCCTTGGTGTAGTTCAGCTGGAACGACTGCGTGCGAACCGGCTCGAGGTCGGTGATCTGCTTGCGCGACTCGAGTTCGAGCTTCTCCTTCGCGGCGAGCTCGTCCTTCGGCGCAATCCACAGGACGTTGCCGGTCTTGCGTACGCCCAGCCCCTTGCTCTGAAGAATGATGTCGAGCGCCTGATCCCACGGCACGTCCTTCAGGCGCAGCGTGACGCTGCCTGTCACCGTGTCGCTGGTGACCACGTTGAAGTTCGTGAAGTCGGCGATCACCTGCAGCAGTGCACGGACCTCGATGTTCTGGAAGTTCAGCGACAGCTTCTCCCCGGAATACCCCGGCCCCTGCGTGAGCTTGTTCGGGTCGATCTTCATCGGCCGCACTTCGAGCACGAACTGGTTGTCGGTCTGGTAGGCGCTGTGTTCCCAGGCTCCACGCGGCTCGACGACCAGACGCACCCGGTCACCGCTCTGGAAGGCCGCCACCGACTGCACCGGCGTGCCGAAATCGGTCACGTCCAAACGACGCCGCAGCGCGTCGGGCAGCGTCGAGCGCAGGAACTCGACGATCAGGCTCTGACCTTGCTGACGGATGTCGACACCGACTTGCGTGTTCGCCAGCCCGACCACCACACGGCCCGCTCCATCTGGGCCACGACGGAAGTCGACGTCGCGAAGCGGAAGCTGCTCGCGATTCTGGCTGGCCGCGAAGTGAACCGGCTCACCCGTGCTGGCCGCAGCTGCCGGCACGGCCGCCGCACTTTCCAGCACGACCAACAGCGCCTTGCCCTGAAGCTCGGCGCGGTAGTTGGCCGCCTGCTTCAGGTTGAACACCAGCCGCGTCCGATCTCCGGCTTGCGCCACGCTGACCGAACGCAGGTTGCCCTGGTTGATCTCGACCGTCGAGCGACCCAAGCCGTTGCCGACACCCGGCAGATCGATCGCCACACGCGGCGGAGCCTGCACCGTGAAGCCGTTGGGCACGGCACTCAGCGCCTCGGCCAGCTCGATCCGAACGACCTCGGTGCTGCCTTGTTGCGAACTGGTGATGGCCTGAACGGTGTTCTGAGCCCAGCCGAGCAGTGGCGCGGCAATGCCGAGAACGAGGGCGGCAACCCTGAGGCGCCAATTCAGCATGTTGGGGTTCTCCTGCTTTCGATTCATCGCGCCTTCTCCTGGAGCTGCAGCGAACTGGGCCGCTCGATCCACTCGCCCGCCGCGTCCTGGACGATCTCCCGCAGCGCTATCTCGGTCTCGGTGATCTTGGTGATCCTGCCGTAGTTCTGACCAAGGTAGTCACCCACCTTGACCTGGTAGAGCAGGTTGTCGACACGCAAGAGGGCGAACGGTCGCCCCTGTTTCGTAACGCTGCCGACCATCGACATGCCGTCCAGCGTGAAGAACTCCAACGGCTCCTTGCGCCGATTCAGTTCGGCGGCAAGAAGCGAATTCGGTTGCCGAGCCTCTTGCTTCAGCGCCACCGAGAGTTTTTGTGCGCTGAACGGTTCGACGGCCTGAGCACTCGCGTATGGCGCCGGATCGAACTTCTTCGGCGGCACGAGCGGGGTCACGTTCGGCTTGACTTCACGGCGCTGCTGATCCATCCAGCCCTGAAGCTCATCGTTGTCGGACGCACAGCCCACGAGGACCGCGGCGCCCAGCAGCGCACTGAAGCATCGGCTCAATCGACGGCCGTTCATTTCTTCGCTCCCGCCCGCGCGGTCTGGGCCTTGCGCTGCGCGTCAACCTCGGAGGCATCGAGATATCGATACGTGCGGGCCGTGGCTTCCATCGAAAGGTTTCCACTGGCATCACGCGCAACAGTCGTCAGGTTGATGTTGTGCAAGGTGACGATGCGCGACAAATTGGCCACGTCGGCCGCGAACGATCCGATGTCGTGATAGCGACCGGTGATCCGGATTGAGATCGGCAGCTCGGCGTAGTACTCCTTCACTGCTACCTGCCCAGGTCTGAACAGCTCGAACTGAAGGCCCCGCCCCAATCCGGCCTGGTTGATGTCGGAGAGCAACGCATCCATCTCGGCCTTACCGGGTAGTTGCTTTTCGAGCTGGGTCACGTACTCCTGGACCTGGAGCTTCTGCTTGCGAAGCTCGGTCAGGTTGACGGCCTGGCCCAGCTTGGAGCGATAGTCTGCCTTGAGGGCGGGTTCACGATCCCGCTCAGCCTGCAATTCGTCGGCTGCACCGGTCAGTACGCCGAACCACCCCAGAACCACCACCACGAGCATCGCACCCAGGAACGCGGCGGACTTCGGCAAGGCGGGCCACTGCCCCGGCTCCTTCGGGTTGAGCCCGCGGAACTGAGATGCCGCGTTGTCGAGCATGTTCGTGACGTCGAAATTCATCTGGCGCGACTTCGTTGCCATGTCGCCCCCTTATGCAGCCTTGCCCGGCGCCGGCGCGGCGCCACCAGCGGCCGGCGGAGCGCTTGGCCGCTTGATGCTGACCCGCATCGAGAAGTCGAACAGCCGCCGTTGTTCGCGATTGGCCGTCTGTACGCTGGCCGCCTTGATTTCAACCAGCTCCGGCCGCTCGAGCCACTTGGAGTTGTACTGCGTGTTGCGCAGGAATTCGGACACGCGCTCGTTGGTCTGCGCGACGCCACTGACCGTGACCACGTTCTCTGCCTGACGGATGGACGTCAGATAGATTCCTTCGGGCGTCTGCTTGACCAGCTCATCCAGCAGGTAGACCGGCACGTTGCGGTTCGTCTGCAGGTCCTCGACGGCCTTCTGCCGCGCCTTCAACGCCTCGATCTCGCTGCGAAGGTTGGCAATATCCTTGATCTGCGTCTCGAGCTTGGCGATTTCGGCCTTGAGGAAGGCGTTTCGGTCCTGCTGTGCCGTCGTCAACTGCTGCAGCACGCTGTACCAGACGCCGACCACGACGAGGCCCGCGATGGCGGCGACACCGACGCCGACGAAGAATGAGCGCTTGCGCGCCCGACGCTTCTCCTCGCGATGAGGCAGTAGGTTGATCAGGATCACTGCACGAACCTCCGCATCGCCAGGCCGCAAGCCGTGAGATACGAGGCCGCTTCGCGCCGCATCTTGGCCTCGCGGATACCGGAGCCCAGCCGCATGTTGTCGAACGGATTGACCACCATCGACGCGAACCCGGTCAGCTCGGTCACGCGGTCCTTCAGGCCCGGCAGGGTTGCGGTGCCGCCCGACAACATCACGTAGTGCACCTTGTGGTGCGGCGTGCTGGTGAAGAAATACTGGAGCGCACGTCCGATCTCCTGCGACAGGCTGTCCACGAACGGCACGAGGATCGAGGCCTCGTAATCCTCGGGCAGATCGCCGGCCAGCTTCTTGGCCTCGGCCTCCTCGAAGGAGAAGCCATATTGACGCGAGATCAGTTGCGTCAACTGCGAGCCGCCGAAGGCCTGGTCACGATCGTAGAGCATCTCGTCATCGCGCAACACCTTCAGGCTGGTGGTGTCGGCCCCGATCTCGAACAGCGCGACCAGTGCGTCTTTCCCTTCGTTGGGCAGCGACCCGATCACGCGGCTCATGGCCAGCCGCGACGCATGCGATTCGATGTCGAGCACGACAGGCTTCAGACCTGCAGCCTCTGCAAGACCTTGTCGATCCTGAACGCGGTCTTTGCGGGAGGCCGCGATCAGGACCTCCACGTCACCCACCGAGGTCGGGCTCGGACCGATGACGCAGAAGTCGAGGCTCACCTCGTCGAGCGAGAACGGAATGTACTGATTGGCCTCAGACTCGACCTGCAATTCGAGTTCCTCTTCTCGGAGGCCTGCGGGCAGCATGATCTTCTTGGTGATCACCGCCGACTGCGGCATCGCCATCACCACCTGCTTCGTCTTGGTGCCGCTCTTTTGCACGACGCGCCGAACCGCGTCGGCCACCTCGTCGAACTTCTCGATCTGTCCGTCGGTGATCCAGCCCTTCTCGAAGGGCTCGGATGCAAAACGCTCGAGCACGAACTCGCCACCAGAGCTTTGGCCGAGCTCCACGAGTTTGGCGCTCGACGAACTGATGTCGAGACCGATGACCGGCGGATGCTTGCGGCCCAACAGCAGGTCCAGAACGCTCACAGCATGGGTCTCCCAACGCGCGGAATTGAGGCGGGAACGACTCTTAATAAGTCACTTGAATGCTAGCAGTAAAGCCTTTGTGAACCAAAGGAAAATTCCCGCACTCCCAAGCCGCGTCGTTGTGATTCGCCGACGTCGTGTTTCATAGGTGAATCAACCCTAATCCAGAGTGTGCGAACGCGCCCGCGCTCGCCGCGCTCAGGGTGAGAACGAGTTCACAGTTGGGCAGCGTTTGAACCCCCCTTCCTATAATCGCGAGCACCCCATGGACGACATGCAGCGCCCCTCAGGCGGGACCAACGGTGGCGTTGGCGCCGGCCCGATCCACAGTTGGCCGCGATGGGCGCGCGTGTTGTTGCGCGTAGGTGCCTGGGCGGCCGGCTTGGGCGTCTCGGCGATGCTGGCCGCCGCGACGCTGGTGGCGATTGCGCTGTCGGTGGCCTACCCCAACCTGCCGGAAATCAACGGTCTCTCCGAGTACCGGCCAAAACTGCCGCTTCGCATCGTCTCGGCCGACGGACACGTGATCGGCGAATTCGGCGAGGAACGTCGGAACTTCACACCGATCGGTCAGATCCCGAAGGTGCTCAAGGACGCCGTGCTCGCCATCGAGGACGCAAACTTCTACGAGCACAGCGGCGTTGACTACAAAGGCGTGCTGCGCGCAGGCATCGCGAGCCTCAGCGACTTCAAGAGTCAGGGTGCATCGACAATCACGATGCAGTTGGCGCGCAACTTCTATCTGTCCAGCGAAAAGACCTTCACCCGAAAGATCTACGAGATCCTGCTTGCGCTGAAGATCGAGAGCCAGCTGACCAAGGAGCAGATCCTCGAGGTCTACATGAACCAGATCTACCTCGGTCAGCGAGCCTATGGTTTCGCGGCGGCCGGGGAGGTCTACTTCGGAAAGGCGTTGACCGACCTCACGGTGGCGGAGGCCGCGATGCTGGCCGGTTTGCCCAAGGCGCCGTCTGCTTACAACCCGATCGCCAATCCGCGCCGCGCTCGGGCTCGGCAACTGCACATCATCGAGCGCATGCTAGACAACGGTTTCATCGCGACCGAGCAGGCCGAGGTGGCTCGGCAGCAGACGCTGCGCTATCGCAAGGGAAGCGACAACCCGTTCCATGCGCAATACGTGGCCGAGACGGTGCGTCAGCTCGTCTATGCGCAGTACGGCGAGGAGACCTATTCACGCGGCTTGATCGTGCACGTGACGATCGACACCGGCGCGCAGGAAGTGGCCTACCGTGCGCTGCGCCGGGGGCTGCTGGACTATGAACGGCGCCAGGTCTATCGCGGCCCGGAGGCATTCGTCGATCTGCCGACCGACCCGAAGGACCTGGACGTTCGCATTGCCGAAGCGCTGAGCGATCATCCTGACAACGACGAACTGAAGTCTGCGGTTGTCGTAGAGGCCTCACCGAAGTCTGTTGTGGCGATTCTGCAAAACGGCGAATCGATCACGATCACCGGTGAGGGCCTGCGTCCGGTGACGTCGGGCCTTTCGCCCAGAGCGGATACCAAGAAGCGCATCCGCCCTGGCGCCGTGGTGCGCGCGATCAAAGGCCCGAAGGGCGACTGGACGCTCACGCAGCAGCCAGAGGTCGAAGGGGCCTTCGTGTCGATGAACACGAACGACGGCTCGATCGCTGCGATGGTCGGCGGCTTCGACTTCGACAAGAGCAAGTTCAACCACGTCACGCAGGCCTGGCGCCAACCGGGATCCAGCTTCAAGCCCTTCATCTACAGCGCAGCGCTGGAGAAGGGGTTCACGCCGCAGACCGTGGTCAACGATGCGCCGCTGTTCTTCGATGCCACGGCTACCGGCAGTCAACCGTGGGAACCGAAGAACTACGACGGCAAGTTCGACGGGCCGCTCCCATTGCGGCAGGCACTGGCGCGTTCGAAGAACATGGTGTCGATTCGCATCCTGCAGGCGATCGGACCCACCTACGCACAGGAATGGGCAACCCGATTCGGCTTCGACGCCGACCGGCACCCGGCCTTCCTGACGATGGCGCTCGGCGCCGGCACAACAACGCCGCTGCAGATGGCCTCCGCTTACAGCGTGTTCGCCAATGGCGGCCATCGTGTTGCGCCTGCACTGATCACACGTGTGACCGACGCAAACGGTCTGGTGCTGAAGCAGACGCAAGCGCTCGAGCTCGATGGAGCACCACGGGCTGTCGACGAGCGCAACGCCTTCATGATGAACCAGCTGCTGCAGGAGGTCACGCGCAGTGGCACGGCCGCCAGGGCGCAGTCGCTCAGACGGCCCGACATCGCCGGCAAAACGGGCACCACCAACGATTCGATGGACGCATGGTTCGCCGGGTTCCAGCGCAACCTGGTCGCCGTGGTGTGGATCGGCTACGACAACCCGCGCAAGCTTGGCGACCGCGAGACCGGAGGCGGACTGGCGCTTCCGGTATGGATGGAGTACATGGCCTATGCCCTGAAGGGCATCCCCGTGCAGACCCTTCCGCCACCGCCCGGCGTCACGCTGCACGGCAGCGATTGGATGTACGAGGAATTCGGTCCGGGAGCCGGCGTTACGAGTCTCGGCATGGAAGACCCGTTGCCGCCGCAGGCGCCGAGCGAGGACGAACGCAAGGGCATCCTCGACCTCTTCCGCCGATAGAGGCTCGCATCAGGTCGACGGTGGATCGATCGCCAGTGTCGTGCCGGCCTGGGCACTCAGCTCGCGCGACAGCACGTCGAAGAATTCATGGCCGTCACGCGTGTCGACCCAACGTGGACGCACGTAGCGGAAATGGCGACCCCCCGAGCGCGCCGCCAGCCAGAGCTCCTGCAACGGTGGCTGCGTGTTGATGACGATCTTGCTGCCGCCAGGCAGCGTCAGTTCGAGCAGTCCGCCGCTGCGATGGCTGTCGATGTCGACCACATCGGCTTGCAGCCAGTCGTCCAATGCCGCTTCGATGCGGCCGAGCGCGGCGCGTGTCAATGCCTCGTACTCGGCCGAGGTGAGTTGGGTTGCCGTCGAGCCAGCGGACATGGTCGATAGAATCCGAGCGATGATCCGGGACAGTGTAGCGACACGCATGCGCCGATTGCATCGGCGCGGCGTTCCGACCATCAGGCCATGCATGTCTTGCGTCCTTGCGCTGACGCTGCTCGGCGCCTGTGGCCAGAAGGGCCCATTGAAATTGCCGCCGGCCGCCGCCCCGAGCGCTTCGGCCGCGTCATCGTCGCGATGAAGAAGCTGCCTGGCGCGCCGTTTGTCGCGCGGCGTGGCGCCGAACTCTGCCTGGAGGGCGTGCCGCTTGACCGACTCGGCGCCGATTTCGGCACGCCAGTGTTCGCCTACTCCGGCGGTGCCATCGCGGCTGCTCTAACAGCCTATCAGCGGGCTCTGCAGGGTCGCCGGCATCTGCTGTGCTATGCGGTGAAAGCGAACTCGAATCTGGCCTTGCTTCGTCGCTTTGCCACGAACGGCTGCGGTTTCGACATCGTGTCGGGCGGCGAGCTGCAGCGTGTGCTCGAGGCAGGGGCCACCGCCGACAGGGTCGTGTTCTCCGGTGTCGGCAAGTCACGCGCCGAGATGGTATTGGCCCTGCACAGCGGTGTGCGCTGCTTCAATGTCGAGAGCGACAGCGAACTGTCACTGCTGTCCGACGTGGCCGTCGCCGAGGGCATGACGGCGGCCGTGAGCCTGCGCGTGAATCCCGACGTGGATCCTCGCACGCACCCCTATATCTCGACGGGGCTGCGCGGCAACAAGTTCGGCATCGCGCACGACCAGGCGGTCGCCACCTACCGCCGCGCCGCATCGATGCCCGGGATTCGCGTTGCCGGCATCGACTGCCATATCGGATCGCAGATCACGACGATCGAGCCCTACCTCGAGGCGTTGGACCGGTTGCTCGATCTGGTGGAGGCGGTCGAGCGCGAAGGCATCGCACTGCACCACTTGGATCTTGGCGGCGGCCTGGGCATCATCTACACCGACGAAGAACCACCCGACCCGGGCGTGTTGATCGCCGCGATGCTCGCGCGAATCGATCAACGCGGTCATGGCCATCGCGAGATTCTGGTCGAGCCCGGGCGTTCGCTCGTGGGCAACGCGGGCGTCCTGGTCACCACCGCACTTGTGCTCAAGAAGGGCCAGGAACGCAACTTCTGCGTGGTCGACGCCGCGATGAACGACCTGATTCGTCCGGCCCTTTACGATGCCTGGATGGCTATCGAGCCTTGTCTTCTACGCAGCGAGCCCGCAGCCACATGGGACGTGGTCGGTCCGATCTGCGAGTCCGGCGACTGGCTGGGCCGCGATCGCGAGCTCGCCGTGCGCGAAGGCGACCGCCTCACCGTGCTGTCGGCCGGCGCCTACGCCATGTCGATGGCCAGCAACTACAACAGCCGTGGCCGGGCTGCCGAGGTGCTGGTAGAAGGCGATCGGACCACGCTGATTCGCCGCCGCGAGACCATCGACGATCTGCTGGCGCCGGAGCGCCTGGGCTAGGTCGCCTCTGCGCTCGCGCGGCCCTCGGCCACCGCATGGCAGGCCACGCGGATACCGCCAATGCTCGCGAGCACCGGTCGTTCCGACCGACAGCGGGCTTCGGCCAGCGGGCACCGCGGATGGAAAGCGCAGCCGCTCGGCGGATTCAGCGGATTGGGCACTTCTCCCTGCACAGGCGTGCGGGCGCGGCCGGTCATGCGGATATCGGGAATCGCGTCGAGCAGCATCCGCGTGTAGGGATGCCGCGGACTGGCGAACAGCGTGTCGGTCTTCGCCAGCTCGACGAGTCGCCCCAGGTACATCACGCCGACCTCGTCGCTCACATGGCGCACCACCGCGAGATTGTGAGAAATGAAGAGATAGGTCAGCCCGCGTTGGCGCTGCAGGTCCTTCATGATGTTGAGCACCTGCGCCTGAACCGACACGTCGAGTGCCGACGTCGGCTCGTCGCAAACCAGGAACTCGGGTTCGGTAGCCAGCGCCCGCGCGATCGAAATGCGCTGCCGCTGCCCACCGGAGAACTGGTGCGGGAATTTCACCATGTCGGCTGCGGACAGGCCCACTTGCTGCAGCAGCGCACTCACCCGGGCCGCC
>JAEUPI010000211.1 GCA_016790175.1 Burkholderiaceae bacterium
GCGTGCTCGATCGCCGCGCCGTTGATGTCGGCGCCGCTGCTGGCGGCGGTGGCGCTGGCATTAGGCACCTTTTGCGTGTCGGTGCCGGTCACGCGCACCAGGCTCACCGGAATGCCCAGCGCGTCGGCCGCCACCTGCGCCATCTTGGTGTTCAGGCCCTGGCCCATCTCGGTGCCGCCGTGGTTCACGCTGACGGTGCCGTCCTGGTAGATGTGCACCAGTGCGCCGCCCTGGTTGAGCATCGTCGCGGTGAAGCTGATGCCGAACTTGAGCGGGTTGATCGCCAGGCCGCGCTTGATGCGCGTGTGCGACGCGTTGAACGCATTCACCTCGACGCGGCGCGCCCGGTAGCCGCTTTCGGCCTCCAACTCGTCGAGGATGCGGTCGGCCACGAAGTCTTCGATGATCTGGCCGTATTGCGTGGTCATCGAGCCCGCATCGCCGCTCTTGGCCGGATCGGCATAGAGGTTCACGCGGCGCACGTCGAGCGGGTCGAGGTTCAGCCGCTTGGCGATCGCCTCGACCACCGTCTCGATGCCGAACATGCCCTGCGGGCCGCCGAAGCCGCGAAACGCGGTGCTCGACTGCGTGTGCGTGCGGCAACGATGACTCGTCACGTGCAGGTGCGGCAGGTGGTAGCAGTTGTCGATGTGCAGCACCGCGCGGTCGTTGACCGGGCCGCTGTAGTCGGCACTGTGGCCGCAGCGGCTGGCGAGCATCGCATCGAGCCCGAGGATGCGGCCGCGGTCGTCGAAGCCCACCTCGTAGTCGATGCGGAAGTCGTGCCGCTTGCCGGTGATCATCATGTCGTCGTCGCGGTTCGCGCGCAGCTTCACCGGCCGCCTGAGCTTCCAGGCTGCGAGCGCGGCACTCTGGCTGAAGATGCTGGCGTTGCCCTCCTTGCCGCCGAACCCGCCGCCCATGCGGCGGCAGATCACCTCCACGTCGTGCGTGCCCAGGTTCAGCGCCGCCGCGGCCTCACGCTGGTTGCCGTCGGGATGCTGCGTGCTCACGTACAGCGTGAGCTGCCCGTCCTCGCGCGGCACGGCATAGGTGATCTGACCCTCGAGATAGAACTGCTCCTGCTGGCCGCAGCGCGTGCTGCCCTTCAGGCGGTGCGGCGCCGCCGCGATCGCCGCGGCCGCATCGCCGCGCGAGAGTTGCTTGCTCGGGATCACGTGGCTGTGCGCCGCGAGCGCCTGCTCGATCGTGAGGATCGCCGGCAGCTCGTTGACCTGCACCTTCGCCTTTTTCGCCACCTCGCGCGCATAGAGCATCTCGCGTGCGACGACCACGGCCACCGGCTGGCCGAGGAAGTTGACCGTGCCCTGCGCGAGGAACGGGTCGTCGTGCAGGATCGGGCCGCAGTTGTTCTCGCCCGGGATGTCGGCGGCGGTGAACACCGCCACCACCCCGTGCTGCGCCAGCAGCGCCGCCCGGTCGATGCCCTCGCCGACCAGCTCGCCATGGGCCACCGGCGAGGTGATCAGCGCGGCATACAGCGTGCCGCGCTGCTCGGGGATGTCGTCGGTGTACCGGGCCTCGCCGGTCACGTGCAGCAAGGCGGACTCGTGCGGCAGCTCGGCGCCGAGCGCGGACTTGGTTTGCTCGATCGCGGCGATCTCGGCCATCTGGTGGGGCGCATTCATCGCTCAGGCTCCTTCGGCATGCAGCGCCTCGGCCCGCAGCTCGGGCTGCACGAAGCCGAGCACCAGGTTGCGCGCCACCAAGGATCGGTAAGCCCAGGTCGCGCGCAGGCCGTCGCGCGGCGTGAAGCTCGCGGCGATGGCGGCATCGAGCGCCGACGCACTCACGTCGGCCGGTCGTTTGCCTTCCAGCACCGCCTCGATCTTGGGCGCGCGCGCCGGGCTCGGCGTGAGGCCGTTGTAGGCCAGGCGCACGTCGCGCAGCACGCCGCCGTCGTCGCGCCAGCTCATCGCGGCGCAAGTGGCCGAGATGTCCTGGTCGAAGCGCTTGCTGATCTTGTGCGCGCGGAACTGCCGCACGCCGGGCTTGGGGCATTCGATCGTCTCGATGAACTCGCCCGGCTGCAGCACCGTGCGTTTCTGGCCGGTGTAGAAGGCTTCGAGCGCGACGCGGCGCGTCTCGTCCTTGCGCTTGGCATTGCGGCGCTTGAGCACCAGCGTGGCGCCCAGCGCGATCAGGCAGGGCATGCTGTCGCCGATCGGCGAGCCATTGGCGATGTTGCCGCCCAACGTGGCCGTGGCGCGGATCGGCGGCGATCCGAAGCGGCGCAGCACCTCGTGGAAGTCGGGCAGCGTGCCCTTTACCAGCTCCATCACGCGATCGAGCGGCACCGCGGCACCGATGTGCCAGGCGTTGGCGGTCTCGACCACGCGCGACAGCTCGACCACGCCGCCCACGTAGGCGATGAACGCCGGCCGCTCGTAGCGCTTGTTCACCGCCAGGCCGAACTCGGTGCTGCCGGCCAGCAGCGTGGCCTCCGGGTGGTCGGCCAGATACGCCGCCAGCTCGGCCGAGCTGGAAGGCGAGACGAACTCGCTGCCCTTCCTCGTGCGCACCACCGGCTGGATCACGAGCTCACCGTCGAGGCTGTAGGTCGGCCGCGTGGGGCGCGCGATCTCCTTGAGCAGCGCGAGCTCGCGCGGATCCTGCAGCGAGCGGGCGTCGGCGCTGGCGGCGCAGGCCTCGCGCGTGGCCTCGACGATCGGCCGGTAGCCGGTGCAGCGGCAGAGATTGCCGGCCAGTGCGTCGTTGATCTCGCCGCGTGTGGGCGCTTCGTTGTGCTCGGCCAGCGCCGCGATGCTCATCACGAAGCCCGGCGTGCAGAAGCCGCACTGCGAGCCATGGCAGCGCACCATCGCCGCCTGCGCCGGATGCAGCGAACCGTCGGGGCGTTTCAGGCTCTCGATGGTCTTGACCGCCTTGCCGTCGAGCGACGGCAGCATCTGCATGCAGCTGTTCATCGGCTTCCACTCGATGCGCGTGGCGCTCGCATCGAGACTGCCCACGAGCACCACGCAGGCACCGCAGTCGCCCTCGGCGCAGCCCTCCTTGGTGCCTGTGCGCTGCAGCTTCTCGCGCAGGTAGTCGAGCACGGTGGTCGTGCGGCGCTCACCGCGGGCCTGGTGGATCTGCCCGTCGAGGACGAAGCGGACGGCGTAGGTTTCGCTGCTCATGGGAAGAAGACGCCGGCGGGGGCGCGAGGCTGAGGGCTTAGGGGGAGGCCGGCCGATTCTAGGCAGGCAGCTTGCCGGGCGGGGTCAGGCCCAGTCCGCCACCAGGATGTTCAGCAGACGGCCGACGCGCTCGACCTCGCAGACCACCGCGTCGCCGGGCTGCACATCGACCGAGCCCTTGGGCGTGCCGGTGAGGATCACGTCGCCCGGCGCCAGCGTCATGAAGCTGCTCAGGTATTCGATCAGCGCCGGCACGTCGTGGATCATGTCGGCCGTGCGGCCCTGCTGCACCAACCGGCCGTTGACCTCGGTGCGCAGTGCCAGCGCCATCGGGTCGGGCACCTCGTCGCGGCTCACCAGCCAGGGGCCGAGCGCGGTGCCGCCGTCGCGGCTCTTCACGCGCAGGTTCGGGCGGTAGTACGGCTCGAGGAAGTTGCGAATCGCATAGTCGTTGGCCACGGTGTAGCCGGCCACGTGGTCGATCGCTCGGGCGCGCGCAATGTGCTTGCCCTCGCGGCCGATCACCACCGCCAGCTCGCACTCGTAGTGCATGAATTCGCCGTCGGCCGGCCGCCGCGTGAGGCCGCGATGGCCGACGACGCTGTTGGCGCCCTTGAGAAACACCACCGGCTCGCTGCGCTGTGCCTCCAGAAAGCGGCCTTGCTCGGCCGACGACTTGGCGGCCAGCTCCTGCGCATGGTCGGCATAGTTCAACGCCAGAGCGAAGATCGTGCGCGGCTCGAACGGCGCGAGCCACATCACCTCGGCCTCGGGCACCACGCGCCCGTCGGCCAGGCGCAGGCGCGCCTCGTCGCCCGCTACCGGCGTGGCCTCGTGCACCGCGCCGCCGTACGTCACGCGTGCGGTCCTCATCGCGCGTCCTCCGCGGTGGCTTCCCGGACCAACGGGTTCTCAAGCCGGCCGATGCGATCGATCTCCACCGCCACCCGGTCGCCGGCTCGGGCGCGCGGCGCGCCGTGCGGCACCCCCACCAGCAGCAGATCGCCCGGCGCGAGCGACATGAACTCGCTGACGTCGGCGATCAGCCGCGCGACCTTGCGCCGAAGCGTCGCGGTGGATGCACGCAGCCGCAGCTCGCCGTTCACATAGGCGCGGATCTCCAGCGCGTCGGGGCTGCCGATCGCGGCGGCATCGACGAACGGCCCGATCGGGCAGAAGCCATCGCGGCATTTCTGCTTCATCGGCGGGCGCAGCAGGCTCGCGTGCGGCACCGTGAGGTCGTTGACGACGCCGTAGGCCGCCACGTAACCGAGCGCGTCGGCCTCGCTCACCCGCGCGGCCGTGCGCGTGAAGGCCACGGCCAGCGTGGCGCCGACCTCCACCTCGTCGACATCGGGCGACAGCACCACCGGCACGCCGGCACGACACCAGGTGTTGGCCGGCTTGATGTAGAGCACCGGATGCGCCGGCGGCCGGTGGTGCGGCTCGCGCTGCATGGCCGGCGCGGCCGCGTCCCAGGCGCTCCGGAACTCGAACATGGCACCGACGACGGTGCGCGTGGGGTGGAACGACCGCATGCGGGCGCCTGCTGGTTGTCGAGCCCGGACTTCGGATCAGGGCTTCAGATCGGCCGCCTTGATCACCGGCGCCCAGTCGTTGGCCTGCTTGACCACGAAGGCGGCGAACTCGCCCTGCGACATCTTCACCGGCGTGATGCCCAGTTCCTCGAACCGCTTGACGATCGCCGGATCGGCCGCGATGTCGGCCAGCGCCTTCGCGAGCTTCTCGACCACCTCCTTCGGCAACCCGGCCGGACCGGAAACGCCGAAGTAGTTCTCGGCCACCAGCGACGGCAGGCCGAGCTCCACCACGCTCGGCACGTCGGGCAGCAGCGGCGATCGCTTGGGCGTGGTGACCGCCAGCGCGCGGATCTGGCCCGACTTGACCATCGGCACGAATGCGGTGATCACGTCGATGCCCACCGGGATCTGGCCCGAGATCAGGTCGGTGGTCATCGGCGCGCCGCCGCGGTACGGGATGTGCGTCATCTTGATCTTCATCGCCGTCTTGGTCATCTCGCCGACGATGTGGCCGATCGAGCCCGGCCCGCCGCTGCCGAAGGTGTAGCCCGGCGCGGCCGCGGCGGCCGGCAGGTCCTTGAGCGTTGCGGGACCGGTCTTCGGATTGGCCATCAACATCACCGGTGCCACGCCGAGCATGGCCACGTGAGTGAACTCCTTGGCCGTGTCGTAGGGCAGCTTGGGCACCGTGAGCGGGCCGATCGAGGTCGGCGTGGAGTTCGACAGCATCAGCGTGTAGCCGTCGGGTGCGGCGCGCACGACGTCGAGTCCGCCGAGGGTGCCGCCGGCACCGGGCTTGTTGTCGACCACCACCGCCTGCCCCAGCGCCTTGCCCAGCGGCTCGGCGATCACGCGCGCGACGATGTCGCTGGCACCGCCGGCGGCGAAGGTGACGACGATCCGGACCGGCTTCTCGGGCCAGGCGGCCTGCGACGTGAGCGCGGTTGCGGTGAGCAGCACCGCCAACAGACAACGGACTCGATTCATCGGGTTCTCCTCAGGGGGATGGTGGGGACCGCGGGCGTCAAGCAAGATTCATGAGCAGCATGCATAGCCGGCGGCGCACGCCGAATCAGCTGCCGCGATACGTGCTGTAGCTCCACGGGCTGACCAGAAGTGGCACGTGGTAGTGCCCTGCGGCATCGGCGATGCCGAAGTCGAGTTGCACCTCGTCGATGAACGGCGGCTCCGGCAAGGTGACGCCGCGCGCGCGGAAGTAGCTCGCCACCTCGAACACGAGGCGGTAGCGGCCCACGGCCATGGCCTGCGCGTCGAGCAGCGCCCCGCCGTCGTAGCGGCCGTCGGCATTCAGCGTGAACGACGCCAGCGTCTCGGTGCGCCCGCCCGCCAGGCGCTGCAGGCGCACGCGCATGCCGCCCGCGGGGCAGCCGTTCATCGTGTCGAGTACATGCGTGCTGAGGTGGCCCATCGTGTGCATCTCCGGCGCGGCAAACGCGTGCTTGCGTGTGGCCGCAAAGTGTATACACTCTTGCGTACACGTCAACCGGCAGCGACCCAGGCTGCCCGACCGCCGACCCACCCACCCATCATGCCGAGCCGCCGCGATTCGCCGAAGGTGATCGCCGCCGTGCCGCCGCGCCGGCGCGCGGCGGTCGGGCCCGCGCCCACCGACACGCCCACGCAGCGCATCGTCGAATCGATCACCTCGGCCATCATCGAACGCCGCCTGATGCCCGGCACCAAGCTCGCCGAGCAGAAGCTGGCCGACATCTTCAACTGCTCGCGAACGCTGGTGCGCCAGGCGCTCAACCAGTTGAGCCGCGACCAGCTGGTCACGCTGCACCCCAGCCGCGGCGCCTTCGTCGCCACACCGAGTGTCGACGAGGCGCGACAGGTGTTCGAGGCGCGCCAGATGATCGAGGGCGCGATGGTGCGCCACCTGTGCACGCAACTCAGCGACGCGCAGATCGACGAGCTGCGCGCCCACCTGGAGGCCGAGCACGCAGCCATCCGCCGCACCGACATCGCCGGCCGCACGCGGCTGCTGGCCGATTTTCACGTCGTGCTGGCACGCATGATGGGCAACGACGTGCTCGCCCAGCTGCTCACCGATCTGCTGACGCGCAGCTCGCTGATCGCGCTGATGTACCAGAGCACGCACTCGGCCGAAGCTTCGTATGTCGAGCACGTGGCCATCGTCGACGCACTGGCCCGCCGCGATGCGCGCGCCGCTGCCAGACTCACTCACGAGCATCTGGCCAGCGTGGAGCGAAACTTGCGGCTGCACCCGCGCACCCCCGACCTCGCCCAGGCGCTGCAAGCGACATGAACGCACCTTCCGCCCGCTATCCGCGCGACCTCCGGGGCCACGGCCGAAACCCGCCCCACGCCCGCTGGCCCGGCAACGCCCGCGTGGCGGTGCAGTTCGTGCTGAACTATGAAGAGGGTGGCGAGAATTCGGTGCTGCACGGCGACGCCGGCAGCGAGCAGTTCCTCTCCGAAATGTTCAACCCGCCGTCGTATCCCGCGCGGCACCTGAGCATGGAGAGCATCTACGAATACGGATCGCGCGTGGGGGTGTGGCGCATCCTGCGCGAGTTCGAGCGCCGCGGCCTGCCGCTCACCATCTTCGGCGTCAGCATGGCGCTGCAGCGCTGCCCCGAGGTGACCGCCGCCTTCGTGGAGCTGGGCCACGAGATCGCCTGCCATGGCTGGCGCTGGATCCACTACCAGAACATCGACGAAGCCACCGAGCGCGAGCATCTGCGCATCGGCATGCAGATCGTCGAGCAGATGACGGGGTCGCGACCGCTCGGCTGGTACACCGGCCGCGACAGCCCGAACACCCGCCGCTTGCTCGTGGACTTCGGCGCCGACCACGGCGGCTTCGCCTACGACAGCGACTACTACGGCGACGACCTGCCGTTCTGGCTGCGGGTGCGCAAGACCGACGGCTCGCTGGCGCCGCATCTGGTGGTGCCCTACACGCTGGACTGCAACGACATGCGCTTCGCGCTGCCGCAGGGCTTCAGCCACGGCGAGCCGTTCTTTCAGTACCTGCGCGACGCCTTCGACCTGCACTATGCCGAGGGCGAGGAGCGCCCGTCGATGATGAGCATCGGCATGCATTGCCGCCTGCTCGGCCGTCCGGGGCGTTTGCGTGCGCTTCAGCGCTTTCTCGACCATCTGCAGTCGCACGACCGGGTGTGGATCACGCGGCGCATCGACATTGCGCAGCATTGGCGGGCGACGCATCCGTTCGATGCGGCCACGGCCTTCTTGTGGGAGTGACGATGCTCACGCTGGAGCAACTGAATCGGGCGGATCGACAGCAGTTCACCGAGCTGCTGGTCGGCACTTACGAGCACTCGCCCTGGATCGCCGAGGCCACCTGGGCGAAACGCCCGTTCGCGAGCCTCGCGCAACTGAAGCATGCGCTGGTGCAGACGGTGCGCGAAGCCGGCCGCGAGGCGCAGTTGAAGCTGATTCGCGCCCACCCCGAGCTCGCTGGCAAGGCCATGGTCGCCAAGACGCTGACTGCCGAATCGACCAACGAGCAGGGCAAGGCCGGTCTCACCGAATGCACACCGGAGGAGTTCGCGACGATCCAGCGGCTCAACGCCGAATACAACGAGCGCTTCGGCTTTCCGTTCATTCTCGCGGTGCGCGGGCCGCGCGGCACGGGGCTGAACAAGACCGAAATCATCGCCACCTTTGCCCGTCGGGTGCGGCATCACCCGGACTACGAGCTGGCCGAAGCGCTGCGCAACATCCACCGCATCGCCGAGATCCGCCTGAACGACAAGTTCGCGGTCACCCCGGAGCTCGGCAACCGCGTGTGGGACTGGGCCGAACGCCTTGCGCAGCACAGCGACCCGGGCTACGCCGAGCGCGGCGAACTCACGGTGACCTACCTCACCGACGCGCACCGCGCCTGCGCGCAGCGCCTCGCGCACTGGATGCGCGAGGACTGCGGTTTCGACGACGTGGCGATCGACGCGGTGGGCAACGTCGTGGGCATCTATCACGGCACCGACCGCAGCTCGAAACGCCTGCTCACCGGCAGCCACTACGACACCGTGCGCAACGGCGGCAAATACGACGGCCGGCTCGGCATCCTGGCGCCGATGGCCTGCGTGCGCGAGCTGCACCGCGCCGGGCGGCGGCTGCCGTTCGGCATCGAGGTGGTCGGATTCGCCGAAGAGGAAGGACAGCGCTACAAGGCCACTTTTCTCGGCTCGGGCGCGCTGACCGGCCACTTCGACGACGCCTGGCTCGAGCAGCGCGATGCCGACGGCGTGACGATGCGCGAGGCGATGACGCATGCCGGCCTGTGCATCGCCGACATCCCGAAGCTGCAGCGCGACGCGTCGCGTTACCTCGGCTTCGTGGAGGTGCACATCGAGCAGGGTCCGGTGCTGAACGAGATCGACCTGCCGCTGGGTATCGTGACCTCGATCAACGGCGGCGTGCGTTTCCAGTGCCAGGTGCTCGGCATGGCGAGCCATGCCGGCACCACGCCGATGGACCGCCGGCGCGATGCCGCGGCGGCGGTGGCCGAGCTGGTGCTCTATGTCGAGAAGCGCGCCGCCGCGGTGCCGCAGGTGGTGGGCACGGTCGGCATGCTGCAGGTGCCCAACGGGTCGATCAACGTGGTGCCGGGCCGATGCACCTTCAGCCTCGACATCCGCGCGACCACCGACCCGGTGCGCGACGACTGCGTGCGCGACGTGCTGGCCGAGCTGGAGCGCATCTGCACCCGACGCGGCCTGCAGTTCAGCGTGGAAGAGACGATGCGAGCCGCCGCGGCGCCGAGCGCACCGGCCTGGCAGCAGCGCTGGGAACAGGCCGTGGCTGCGCTCGGCCTGCCGCTGCACCGCATGCCCAGCGGCGCCGGGCACGATGCGATGAAGCTGCACGAGGTGATGCCGCAGGCCATGCTGTTCCAGCGCGGGCTCAACGCGGGCATCAGCCACAATCCGCTCGAATCGATCACCAACGACGACACCGAGCTGACGGTGCGTGCGTTCATGCACCTGATCGATCAATTGGCCGCGGAATAGGCATGAGCGATCTCCACGACAAGCTCGACACCTGGATCGACCGTCACTTCGACGAGGAAGTGGCCTTCCTGCAGGCGCTGGTGCGCGTGCCCACCGACACGCCGCCGGGCAACAACGCGCCGCATGCCGAGCGCACCGCCGAGCTGCTCGAAAGCGTGAATCTGCAGGTCGAGCGCCACAAGGTGCCCGAGGCGGTGGTCAAGGCGGCAGGCATGGTCTCGGTGACCAACCTGGTGGTGCGCCACAAGTTCGGCGACGGGCCCACGATCGCGTTGAACGCACACGGCGACGTGGTGCCGCCGGGCGACGGCTGGACGCACGACCCCTACGGCGGCGAGATCAAGGACGGCAAAATCTATGGCCGCGCCGCCGCGGTGAGCAAGAGCGACTTCGCCACCTACACCTTCGCGCTGCGCTCGCTGATCCGCTCGGGCGCCAAGCTGCGTGGCACGGTGGAGCTGCATTTCACCTACGACGAGGAGTTCGGCGGCGAGCTGGGCCCGGGCTGGCTGCTCAACCTCGGCATCACGCAGCCCGACGTGCTGATCGCCGCCGGCTTCAGCTACCAGGTGGTGGTGGCGCACAACGGCTGCCTGCAGCTCGAGGTCACGCTGCACGGCACGGCCAGCCACGCCGCCTACCCCGACACCGGCGTCGACGCGTTGCAGGCCGCCAACAAGCTGCTGACCGCGCTGTATGCCCACAACGACGTGCTGCGCGAGCGCAAGAGCAAGGTCGCGGGCATCCACCACCCGTACCTCAACGTCGGCCGCATCAGCGGCGGCACCAACACCAACGTCGTGCCCGGCAAGGTGGTGCTCAAGCTCGACCGCCGCATGATCCCCGAGGAAGACGCCAATGTCGTCGAGGCCGAGGTTCGGCAGCTGATCAACGACACGGTGGCGCAGAGCCCGGGCATCCGCGTCGAGATCAAGCGCATCCTGCTCGCGCGCTCGCTCAAGGCCTCGCCGAACAACCATGCCCTCGTGGCCGCGCTGCGCCGGCACGCGCAGGCGCTGTTCGGCGAGGAGATCCCGGTGGTCGGCACGCCGCTGTACACCGACGTGCGCCTGTACGGCGCGCTCGGCATTCCGGCCGCCATTTATGGCGCCGGACCGCGCACGGTGCTCGAATCCAACGCCAAGCGGGCCGACGAGCACCTGGTGCTGGAGGACCTGCGGCGCGCCACCAAGGTGATTGCGCGCACCGTGGCCGACCTGTTGGCCTGAATTCGCGCGCTGTTTCGGTGCAAGCACCGAGTGATCGGTGCGCACGCGACTTGCACAATCGTCGCCGACCTGCCGCGGCGCGCCGCAAGGCGCGCCCTGCCCACACCCCTAATCCACTCAGAACTTCGGAGCCCACCCGTGAGCCTCGCCACCGTCTCTCGCCGTCTCGCCCTGGCCGCCTGTGCGTCCGCCGCCCTGCTCGCCACCCCAGCCTTTGCCCAGACGCCCATCAAGTTCCAGCTCGACTGGCGCTTCGAGGGCCCGGCGGCGCTGTTCCTCGCCTCGGCCGCCAAGGGCTACTACAAGGCCGCGGGGCTCGACGTGACCATCGACGCCGGCAACGGCTCGGGCGGCACCGTGACGCGCGTGGCCTCGGGCACCTACGACATGGGCTTCGCCGACATGGCCGCACTGATGGAGTTCCACGCCAACAACCCCGACGCCGCCAACAAGCCGGTCGCGGTGATGATGGTCTACAACAACACGCCCGCCGCGGTGCTCGCGCTGAAGAAGAGCGGCATCAAGGGCCCGGCCGACTTGAATGGCAAGAAGCTCGGCGCGCCGGTGTTCGATGCCGGCCGCCGCGGATTTCCGATCTTTGCCAAGGCCAACAACGTCACCGCCGTCAACTGGGTCAGCATGGATCCGCCGCTGCGCGAAACCATGCTCGCCAAGGGCGAGGTCGACGCGATCACCGGCTTCGGCTTCACCTCGCTGCTCAACCTGGAGGCGCGCGGCGTGAAGGCCGAGGACGTGGTGATGCTGCCCTACCCGCAATACGGCGTGAAGCTCTACGGCAACGTGATCATCGCGACGCCGAAGATGCTGAAGGAGAACCCGCAGGCGGTGAAGGCCTTCCTCTCCGCCTTCCTCAAGGGCGCGAAAGAGGTGATGGCCAACCCCGATCCGGCGATCGACTACGTGAAGGCGCGCGACGGCATCATCAACGTCGACCTCGAGAAGCGCCGCCTGCGCATGGCGATCGACGCGGTGGTCGCCAGCCCCGACGCGCGCAGCGAAGGTTTCGGTGTCGTGGTGCCCGGGCGCCTGTCGTTGATGGCCTCACAGGTGTCGGACGCGTTCAACACCAAGACGCGTGTCGACCCGGCCGCGGTGTGGACCGACAGTGTCCTGCCGGCGAAGGCGGAGCTCAACATCCTTCCGCCGGCGAAGAAGTGAGTTTTGTCGACTTCCAGGGCGTCTGGCTCGCCTACAACGACGAGCTGCTCGCCCAGGGGCACTACGCCGTCGAGGACATCTCGCTGCAGGTCGGCGACGGCGAGTTCATCGCCATCGTCGGACCCTCAGGCTGCGGCAAGTCGACCTTCATGAAGCTCGCCACCGGGCTGAAGATGCCGAGCAAGGGCACGATCAGCATCGGTGGCAGCCGCGTCACCGGCCCGCTGAAGATCAGCGGCATGGCGTTCCAGGCGCCGAGCCTGCTGCCCTGGCGCACGACGATCGACAACGTGCTGCTGCCGCTGGAGATCGTGGAGCCGTATCGCAGCAGCTTCAAGGCCCGGCGCAAGGAATACGAGGCCAAGGCGCGCGACCTGCTCAAGAGCGTGGGCCTCGGCGGCTACGAAGAGAAGTTTCCGTGGCAGCTCTCGGGCGGCATGCAGCAGCGCGCCAGCATCTGCCGCGCGCTGGTGCACGAGCCGAAGATGCTGCTGCTCGACGAGCCGTTCGGCGCGCTCGACGCCTTCACTCGCGAGGAGCTGTGGTGCGCGTTGCGCGATCTGCATGCAGCCAAGAAGTTCAACGTCATCCTGGTGACGCACGACCTGCGCGAGAGCGTGTTCCTCGCCGACACGGTGTATTGCATGAGCAGGAGCCCGGGCCGATTCGTCGTGAAGCGCCAGATCGACCTGCCGCGGCCGCGCGACCTGGAGGTGACCTACACGCCCGAGTTCACCGACATCGTGCACGAGCTGCGCGGCCACATCGGCGCCACCCGCGCCAAGGCCGGCGCGCTGCCGCAATGAGCCACCGCCCGGCCGCTCCGAAGGGGGCTCGCACCGCAGTGCGAAGCACGGAGGTTTCATAGTGAGGTCTGAGTGAAGATCACGAAGAACGTCGAGCGCTGGTCGCCGGTGGTGGTGCTGGCGGCGGTGCTGCTGCTGTGGCAGCTGGTGGTGATGGTGTTCGGCATCGCCGAGTACATCTTCCCGAGCCCGTGGCAGATCGCGCAGCAGTTCGTCGAGTTCAAGGGCGCGTTGATCGAGGCGGCGTGGAAGACCTTCTGGGTCACGATGCTTGGCTTCGGCATCTCGATCGTCGTGGGCGTGCTGCTCGGCTTTCTGATCGGCAGCTCGCGGCTGGCGTACACGGCGCTGTATCCGCTGATGGTGGCCTTCAACGCGGTGCCCAAGGCCGCGGTGGTGCCGATCCTGGTGGTGTGGTTCGGCATCGGGCTCGGGCCGGGCGTGCTCACTGCGTTCCTGATCTCGTTCTTTCCGATCACGGTGAACATCGCCACCGGCCTGGCCACGCTGGAGCCCGAGCTGGAAGACGTGTTGCGCGTGCTCGGCGCCAAGCGCTGGGACGTGCTGATCAAGGTGGGGCTGCCGCGCTCGATGCCCTACTTCTACGGCTCGCTCAAGGTGGCGATCACGCTGGCGTTCGTGGGCACCGTGCTGGCCGAGATGACCGCCGGCGACAGCGGCATCGGCTACCTGATGCAGACCGCCGGCAGCCAGCAGCGCATGCCGCTGGCGTTCGCCGGGCTGGTGACCATCGGCGCGATGGCGATGGCAATGTACGAGCTGTTCTCGTGGATCGAGAAGCGCACCACGGGCTGGGCGCACCGCGGGTCGCACGCGGCGTGAACCTCGACCGGCAGATCCGGCACCTGCGACGCGCCAACGCGATCGCACGCGGAGCAATGGAGGCCGGCCACCACCCCTTCGGCGCGCTGCTGGTGGCGCCCGATGGCGAAACGGTGCTGCTGGAGCAGCGCAACGTCGATTCGGTGAACCATGCCGAGGCCGTGCTCGCGCGCGAGGCGGCGCGCCTGCACCCGCCGGCCTTCCTGTGGGGCTGCACGCTGGTGACGACGGTGGAGCCCTGTGCGATGTGTGCGGGCACGCAGTACTGGGCGCATATCGGCACCCTGGTCTATGGCATGAGCGAGCGTGCGCTGCTCGAGCACACCGGCGGCCACCACGAGAACCCCACGCTCGACCTGCCCTGCCGCGAGGTGTTCCGCCGCGGGCAGAAGAGCGTGACCGTGCACGGCCCGGTGCCCGAGGTGGAGGAGGAGATTGCCGCGCTGCACCGATGGTTCTGGGCGCAGCGATGAGCGCGCCGGGCCGATCCCAAGCGCTCGCGCCGGAGCGCGCAGCGCGGAGGCT
>JAEUPI010000231.1 GCA_016790175.1 Burkholderiaceae bacterium
GACCTACTCGCTGACCACAGCTCCGAGCGGCATGACGATCAACGCAACGAGCGGCCTGATCGCCTGGACCCCCACCGCCGCCCAGGGCGGCAACCACAGCGTCACCGTGCGCGTGGCCGACCCCGGCGGCCTGGCGGCCACACAGAGCTTCACCGTCAACGTTGCAGCAGCCAACGTGGCGCCGACGATCACCTCCACCGCCGTCACGTCGGCCACCGTGGGCGTGGCCTACAGCTACGACGTCAACGCCAGCGACCCCAACGGCGATACGCTGACTTATTCGCTCACCACGGCTCCGAGCGGCATGACGATCAATGCCTCCAGCGGCCTGATCGCCTGGACGCCCACGACCGCACAGGCCGGCAACCGGGCCGTCACGGTGCGCGTGGCCGACCCCGGTGGCCTGGCGGCCACGCAGAGCTTCACCATCAACGTGGCCAGCGGCCCCGCACCGTCGACCACGCGCGTCGATCTGGCAACGCCCGCCACCTACACGGCTGCGCGCGGCACGGTGGTGAACATCACCTTGAACTGGTACCGCATGCCGATGGCGGCCAACTACCTGCAGTTCATGCATCTGCAGAACGCGGCCGGCACATTCTGGTCAGTCGACGATCACTGGACCACCTCGGCGTCATGGACCGCCGGCGTGACCAGCGAGACGCGCGCGATCACCGTGCCGACCGGCATTGCCTCGGGCACCTACGACATCCGCGTCGGGCTTTCCGGAGGCAGTCCCTGGGCCGACCTCGCTCTCGTGCTCGGCAGCGGGGTCACCGACCCCGGCAACGTGCGCAAGTACAAGGTCGGTACGCTGGTCGTTCCGTAGGCTTGACGCCCATCACTCGCTGCGCGCAGTCGACGCAGGCCCTCGGAGCCTATCGCGTCATGCGTGGCACGCTCTGGCGTTACAACATTCGAGTGCTCGTCCCCGAGCCACGGGATAGGCCGTGCGGTGGGTGCCGCGTACGCTGCCGCCCGTCTCGGAGTGAACCATGCACGCATCGCACACACGCCTCTCGCTCTTCGCACTGACATCGGCCGCTGCGGCAGTTTTGATTGCCTGTGGAGGTGGTGGCGGTGGCGGCGGTTCGACGACACCCACACCGGTGGTGCCCGCCACGGCACCGCTGCCCACCGACATCACGGGCGTTTCGACTTCGATGTCTTGCGTCGATGGCACTGGCTGGCAATGCAGCGGCACCCAATTGCGGACCGACAACGGCGTCACTCTCACGAACTCGGGTGTGCAGGCCTATGGCCGCTCGACCAGCGACCTGGTGCCCGGCAACGCAAATCCGACCACTGCGACCGGCCTCGAACCCACGAGCGGTGGCACGGTCGAGATGCGATTCAAGCGCACCATCCCGGGCAACTTCGCGGTCACCCGCGCCGGCATGATCATGACCAACCTCGGCATCTCGTGGGACAGCGCGAATCCGCGTCCGCCGGCGATCGAGGTGTTCGAGCCGACGCAAGGCGTGACCAAGCTGAACACCGACGGCACGTTGTCCTGGGCGAATACCTTGCCGCCGCCGAACGACATGTCGTACTACAACTGGCAGGGGCTCGGCGCCAATGCCACCCAAGCCAATTACGCCAACAATCGCTACTTTCCGCGCACCGCGCCGGTGATCTGCCCGCCCGGCACCACCACCTGCGCGAGCACGGAGACGGCCGGCATCAACTACCTCATCGGCGCCTTCCGCACCGGTGGTACAGATCCCGACCGCACGACCGCGACACGCTTGCACAGCGATGGCGACGTCAAGGCCGGCGTGCCGCCCGGCCCGCCCGGCGGTGTGCCCTTTGCCGGCAACAAGGGCATCCGCAGCCTCGTCGCGTTCAGCTTCGACTACGCCAACATCGGCACCTGGGCCACAGAAGAAACCGTGTTGGTCGACGAATGGGCCGGCCCCGGCCAAGAGCACACCGCCAATCGCCGTGGCGTTGTCGCGTTCGGCGAGACGACTCCATCGGCCCAGATGCCGGAAGCTGCGGGCATCGTCTACTCCGGCGTCGTCTACGGCTGGTACTTCGCCGGCAGCGGCACCGACCTCACCTACTACCGCGCAACGGCCACGTTGACGGTGGACTTCGAGACGCGGCAGGTCAAGATCGAGATCAGCAACGCCACACAGGACGGCAGCACGACGGTCACCGTGCCGGTCGCCGCGTCTGTCACCGTCGGCATGGGTGCAAAGGGCAGCAACGTGGCGAACTACTTCACCGGTGTCGCCGCCAGCACCGGAGCCAATGCGATGCGCGGCGGCATCGGCGGGCGCTTCTTCGGCCCGGTAGCGGCCGGCCGCAGCGGCAACATCGGCCCGGCCGAGATCGCAGGCAGCTTCTCGCTGCTCGACAGTACGAGCAAGGCGTCGACGATCGGCGGCTTCATCGGTCGCCGCCAGTAGCACCGGCGCGGCCCCGAACGCCGACCTACAATCCCGGCACCAACCCCACGCATCGCCGCCAGCGCCCCCGGGCACTGGCGGCGATTCTCATCTTGCAGAACGGTCGAACGGACAAGCCCACCGACGCAGCCGAGGCGCCGCGGCGCAGCGTGCGCAGCTACGTGCTTCGCGCCGGCCGCATGGGCACCGGCCAGGAACGTGCGCTGCGCGAACTGGCGCCGCGCTTCGTGCTCCCGTTTCGCGACAGCTTGGTCGACCTCGATGCCGCGTTCGGCCGCTCGGCGCCGCGTGTGCTCGAGATCGGATTCGGCATGGGACAGAGCACGGCGCTCATCGCGCAGGCCACGCCCGACATCGATTTCCTCGGCATCGAGGTCCATCCGCCGGGCGTCGGCGCCCTGCTGCAGCGGATCGAAACGATGCAGCTCACCAATGTGCGCCTCGTGCAGCACGACGCCGTGGCCGTGCTCGAGCACATGCTGGCGCCTGCATCGCTGGCCGGTGCGATGATCTTTTTTCCGGACCCCTGGCCGAAGACGCGGCACCACAAACGCCGGCTGATCCAGCCGCCCTTCGTGGCGCTGCTGGCCAGCCGCCTCGAGCCCGGCGCGGCGCTGCATCTGGCCACCGACTGGGCGCCCTACGCGCAGCAGATGCTCGAGGTCCTCGGCGCCGAACCGTTGCTCCTGAACACGGCTCGCGCTTTTTCCGAGCGGCCGGCCTACCGCCCGGTCACCAAGTTCGAACGCCGGGGTGTCGCCCTTGGGCACGATACCTGGGATCTGGTGTTTCGGCGGCGCTGATGCCGTTTGCGTTCAATCGGCCCACTGCACCCAGCCCGTCCAGGCGGTGAGCAGCACGACCAGGCCGAACACGATGCGGTACCACGCGAACGGCACGAAGGTGTGGCTCGCGATGTAGCGCAGCAGCCAGCGCACGCAGGCATAGGCGCTGACGAACGACACCAGCCCCCCGACCGCAAACATCGGCCAGTCGGCCGCGGACAGCAGTGCCCGGTCCTTGTAGAGGCTGTAGGCGCCGGCGCCGGTGAGCGTCGGGATCGCCAGGTAGAAGCTGAATTCGGTGGCGGCCTTGCGCGACAGCCCGAACAGCATGCCGCCGATGATGGTGGCGCCCGACCGGCTGGTGCCCGGAATCATCGCCACGCATTGCGCCAGGCCGACCTTCAGAGCGTCGAGCGGAGTCATGTCGTCAACGTCGTCGATGCGGTGACTGACGACCTGCCGCCGTTCGGCCCACAGAATGATCAGTCCACCGACGATGAAGCTGGCGGCGACGACCGGCCCGTTGAACAGGTGTGCCTTGATCGCCTTGCCGAGCAGGAGGCCGAGCACCACGGCAGGAAAGAATGCGATCGCCACGTTGACCACAAAGCGTCGTGCGCGATCGCTGTGGCCGAGCTGGCGCACGGTGTCGCTCAGCCGCTGCCAATAGACGATGACCACCGCCAGCATCGCGCCGCTCTGGATCGCGATGTCGAACACCTTGGCCTTTTCGTCGTGGATCCCGAGCAGGGACCCGGCAAGGATCAGATGCCCCGTCGACGAGATCGGCAGGAACTCGGTGAGCCCTTCCACCACGCCCATGATGGCGGCCTTGAACAGCGAGATCAGGTCCAAGCGTGCGGGTCCGTTCGGCCAAAGCGGCGGATCTTAGTGGTCGCCCAAGGGCAGACCGCCGCCCGTTCGTGGGCCTAGTCCACACCTGTCGGCGTTCACACCACAGGGATACCCGCACGGGTTTGACGGATCACTGAGCGCCGGATACATTACTGACCGGTCAGTCAGTAACGATATGTCCACCGCTGCCGAAGCAACCACCCGCCGCCGCCGCAAGGACGCGCGCCCCCAGGAGCTGCTCGACGCAGCGCTCGACCTGTTCGTAGAGAAAGGCTTTGCCGCGACTCGGGCCGAAGAGGTCGCGCAACGCGCCGGCGTCTCCAAGGGCACGCTGTACCTCTACTACCCCAGCAAGGAAGAGCTGCTCAAGGCCGTGATCCGCGAGCACCTGGGCTCACGAATCGCTGCCGGCGAAGCGGCGGTGGATCAGCACGACGGCACATCGGCCGATCTGCTGCGCGAGGTGTACAGCCATTGGTGGCAGGCCGTGCTGGCGAGCCCCTCGTCGGGCGCGTTCAAGCTCATCGTCTCCGAGGTGCGCAACTTCCCGGAACTCGCCGGGTTCTACCAGCGCGAAGTGGTCGAACCGGGCGAACGATTGATCGGCCGCATCGTCCAGCGTGGCGTCGACAGCGGCGAGTTCGAGCCCGTCGATGTGGCCGCGGCCGTTCACTCGCTCGTCTTGCCGATGGTGATGCTTTGCCTGCACAAGCACTCGCTCGGCGCCTGCGTGCCGCACCAGGAGGGGTTCGACGCGGTGGTCTTCATCCGCCAGCACATCGACCTCGTGCTGCGCGGCCTCGCACGACATGGCGCGCCCGCCGCGCGACGCCGATGATGCGGCGCGCGCTGCGCATCGGCGTGCCCGTGCTGATCGTGGCGCTGCTCGCGCTCGCCGTGTGGCGCGCCGTCCAGACCCGGCGAGCCGAACAGACCCGACTGGCGGCCACGCCACCGGTGGCTGCAGCACTGGAACTGACGCCCGACGATGTGATCGTCGTGCGGCGCGAGTCCATGGTGCGCCAGCTGCAGGTGTCGGGCAGCCTGAAGGCTGTTAACAGCGCCTTCGTGAAGGCACGGGTGGCAGCCGAGGTGCGCAGCATCTCGGTTCGCGAGGGCGATACGGTACGCGCAGGGCAGGTCCTGGCGCAGCTCGATACCACCGAGTTCGACTGGCGGTTGCGACAGGCGGACAAACAGGCTGCCGCTGCCCGGGCGCAGCTGGAGATCGCCGAACGGCAGCTCGCCAACAACAAGGCATTGGTTGCGCAGGGCTTCATCTCGCCGACGGCGCTCGAATCGTCGGTGTCGTCGGCCGCGGGTGCGCAGGCGACGCTCGAGGCGGCACAGGCGGCGGTAGAGTTGGCGCGCAAGGCGCGCGCCGATGCCACGCTGACAGCGCCGATCGGCGGACAGGTGGCGCAGCGCCTGGTGCAGCCGGGCGAGCGTGTAGCCGTCGACACCCGGCTGCTCGAGATCGTGGATCTGTCGCGGTTGGAGGTCGAAGCCGCCATTGCGCCGCAGGACGTGGCGCTGCTGCAGAGCGGCGCGAAGGCGTCGCTGCAGGTCGACGGCATCGCCGCGCCGGTGGCCGCGCGCGTGGCCCGGATCAATCCGGCGGCCCAGGCCGGCTCGCGCACCGTGCCCGCCTACCTGGTCGTCGACGGGCACCCGTCGCTGCGGCAAGGCCTGTTTGCGCGCGGCGCCATCGAGCTCGAACGGCGCGACGCGCTGGTGGTTCCGGCCAGCGCGCTGCGGCACGACCAGGCCAAGGTCTACCTCGTGCGCGTGGATGGCACTCGCGCACAGCGCGTGTTGCCCGAATTCGGCGGGCGGGGCGAGGCGGCCGGCCGTGAAGTGATCGAGGTGAGCAGCGGCCTGGTCGAGGGCGACCGTGTGCTCGCCGGCAGCGTGGGCCTCGTGCGCGAGGGCACGCCGCTGCGCCTGCCCGTCATGCCGGCGCCGACGGCGCCCTCCTCCCAGGCTTCGGCGGCGGGTGCAGCACCCCTGCGCGCGCTGCCCGCGCGCAACGGTTCGCCCTGAGGCGGTTCACGCGACGCGCCATGTGGTTCACCCGCGTCTCGATCACCAACCCGGTGATGGCCGTGATGGTGATGCTCGCCTTCGTGGTGCTGGGCCTGTTCGCCGTGCAGCGTCTGAAGGTCGACCAGTTTCCGAATATCGAGTTCCCGACGGTCGTCGTGCAGGTCGACTATCCCGGCGCGTCGCCCGAGATCGTCGAGACCGAGGTCACTCGCAAGATCGAGGAGGCGGTGAACACCATCGCAGGCATCAACCAGCTGTTCTCGCGCAGCTACGAAGGCATCTCGGTGGTGATCGTGCAGTTCAACCTCGACGTCGAGGGCCGGCGGGCGGCCGACGACGTGCGCGAGAAGCTCGCGATCGTGAAGGCCAGCTTTCGCGACGAGGTCAAGGAGCCGAAGGTGTCGCGGTTCGATCCGGCGTCGCGGCCCGTGTTCACGCTTGCGCTCAGTTCGCCCGATGGCAGCCACAGCATGCAGGAGCTGACCACGCTGGCCGACCAGCTGATCAAGAAGCGGCTCGAGAACGTGCCGGGTGTCGGCTCGGTCACGCTGGTGGGCAGCCTCAAGCGCGAGCTGAATGTCTACCTGAAGCCGCAGGCGCTCGAAGCCTTTGGCGTCGGCGCCGAGCAGGTGCTGGCCGCCGTGCGCACTGAGAACCAGGACCTGCCCGCCGGCGCGCTGCGCTCGCGCGAGAGCGAACGCGTGGTGCAGATCGAAGGTCGCATCCGCCGGCCCGACCAGCTGAGCCAGATCATCGTGGCGCGCCGGGGCGCCAACGGACAGCCGGTGCGCCTGGCACAGGTGGCCGACGTGGTCGACGGCCCCGAGGAAGTCGAGTCGCTGGCGCTGCACGACGGACGGCGCACCCTTGCCCTCGAGGTGCTGAAGAGCCAGGGCGAAAACACACTCGACGTGGTCGACGGCCTCAAGCGCGCCACCGAGGCGCTGAAGCCCGAACTGCCGCGAGGCGTGGTGGCCGAAGTCGTGCGCGACAACTCGCGCCCGATCCGGGTGGCCGTGTCCAACGTGCAGCGCACGCTGATGGAGGGCGCGCTGCTGACCATCGGCATCGTGTTCCTGTTCCTGAACTCCTGGCGCTCGACGGTCATCACCGGACTGACGCTGCCGATCGCGCTGGTGGGCACCTTTGCCTTCATGCACGCCTTCGGCTTCTCGATCAACATGGTCACGCTGATGGCGCTGAGCCTGTGCGTGGGCCTGCTGATCGACGACGCCATCGTCGTGCGCGAGAACATCGTGCGCCATGTGCAGATGGGCAAGAGCGCCCACGATGCCGCGCTGCAGGGCACCGACGAGATCGGCCTGGCCGTGCTGGCCACCACCTTGTCGATCGTCGCCGTGTTCCTGCCGATCGGATTCATGGGCGGCATCATCGGCAAGTTCTTCCACGAATTCGGCATCACGATCGTGGCGGCGGTGCTGATCTCGATGTTCGTGAGCTTCACGCTCGACCCGATGCTGAGCTCGGTGTGGCACGACCCAGCGATCGACCGCGAAGGCAAGCCGTTCGTGCCGCGCAGCCTGTACGACCACACCCTGGGCCGCCTCACCCACGCGGTGGGTCGCCTGTCGCACCGGCTGGGCGATGGCTACGTGGCCACGCTTGCCTGGTCGCTGAAGCATCGCCTGGCAACGCTTGGCATCGCGGCCTCCACGCTCGTCGGCAGTGTCGCGCTGGTGCCGCTGCTGGGCACGGAGTTTGTGCCCAAGGCCGACTTCTCCGAGACCTTCGTCAGCTTCTACACCCCGGTCGGTTCGTCGCTCGAGACCACCGAATCGCGCGCGCGGCAGGTCGACCGCATGCTTCGCGAAATGCCCGAGGTGCGGTACACGCTCACCACCATCAACACCGGCCAGGCGCAGGGACGCAACACCGCGACGATGTATGTCCGGCTGGTCGATCGCCACCAGCGTACACGCACGGTCGACCAGATGTCGGTGCCGTTGCGCGAGCGGCTGGCGGCCGTGCCCGGCATCACCGTCACCCATGTCGGCCTGCTCGACGCGGTGGCCGGCAACAAGCCGATCTCTCTGTCGGTCCAGGGCACCGAGCTGTCGGAACTGCGACGCCTGAGCACAGCGCTCACGCAGCGGCTGCTGCAGATTCCGGGGCTGGTGGACCTGGACACCACGATGAAGCCCGACAAGCCGACAGCGGCCATCGACGTGCGCCGCGATGCCGCGTCCGATGTCGGCCTGTCGGTCGGCGCGATCACGAACACGCTGCGGGCACTGGTGGCCGGTCAGACGGTGGGCAACTGGCGCGCCGAGGACGACCAGACCTACGACGTGAAGGTCCGCCTGCAGCCCGGCGCCCGCGACAGCGTGGCCGATCTCGAGCGGGTGCCGCTGGTCGTCGGCACCCAGGCCGACGGCAGCGCACGCATCGTGCGCCTTGGCCAGGTCGCCGACGTGCGGCCGGGCACCGGCGCCAACCAGGTCAATCGTCGCGACCTGAACCGCGAGGTCGAGATCACCGCCAATGTTTCCGGGCGCTCGCTCGGCGAAGTATCGGCCGACATCGCACGCGTGATGTCCGAGTTGCCGCCCTCGCCCGGCTATCGCTACCGTTTCGGCGGTTCGACCAAGGACATGCAGGAGTCGTTCGCCTACGCCGTGTCGGCGCTGGCGATGGCGGTGGTGTTCATCTACATGATCCTGGCCTCGCAGTTCCGCAGCTTTCTGCAGCCTCTGGCGCTGATGTCATCGCTGCCGCTCACGCTGATCGGCGTGGTGCTGGCCTTGCTGGTGGCCCGCTCGACCTTGAACATCTTCTCGATCATCGGCATCGTGATGCTGATGGGTCTGGTGACCAAGAACGCGATCCTGCTGGTGGACTTCGCGATCCGGGCCCGCGCCGACGGCCTGTCGCGCGATGCCGCGCTGCTGCAGGCCGCGCGGGTGAGGCTGCGCCCGATCCTGATGACCACGCTGGCCATGATCTTCGGCATGGTGCCGCTGGCGTTCGCGCTGTCCGAGGGCTCCGAGCAGCGCGCGCCGATGGGCCAGGCGGTGATCGGCGGCGTGATCACCTCGTCGCTGCTCACGCTCGTGGTGGTGCCGGTGATCTATGGCTACCTCGACGATCTGGCGACCTGGGCGCGAAGTCTGTTCGGCATCAGGCCCCGCCGGGCCACGGCCCCATAGAATTTCCGTCTCCTCCGATCCAAGCGCAACACCTTCGACACCATGAACACCGAACTCGCCCGCTTCAACATGATCGAGCAGCAGATCCGCCCGTGGAACGTGCTCGACCCGGCCGTGCTGCAGCTGCTGGCCGTGCTGCGCCGCGAAGACTTCGTACCGACCGCCTATCGCGCACTGGCGTTCGTCGACACCGAGGTGCCTTTGCCCGAGGGCCAGTGCATGCTGGCGCCCAAGGTCGAGGCGCGCCTGCTGCAGGAGCTCAATCTGCAGCGCCACGAACGTGTGCTCGAGATCGGCGCCGGCTCGGGCTTCATGGCCGCGCTGCTCGCGCACCGGGCCCGCTCGGTGGTCTCGCTGGAGATCCGGCCCGCGCTGGCGACTTTCGCCGCCGGCAATCTGCAGCGCGCAGGCGTCGGCAATGCCAAGGTCCGCGTCCTCGACGGTGCCAAGGGCCTGCCCGACGATGCACCGTTCGATGCGATCGTGCTGTCGGGCTCGGTCGATTCGGTGCCGCAGGGGTTGCTCGAGCAGCTGGCGCCGGGCGGCCGGCTGGTGGCCATCGTCGGTGACGAGCCCATGATGCGTGCGGTGCGCGTGCGTCGCATTGCCGATTCGAGCTTCGAGACCACCGACCTGTTCGACACCGTGGCCCCGCGGCTCAGCGGCTTTGCGCAGCCGAGCCGGTTTCATTTCTGAATAAGGACCGATCCATGACCCGTGCGCATCCGCGCCTCTCACGCGCGTCGACCCGTGTGGCCTCGGTGGCAGCGATGCTGGCGCTCGGCGCGCACCTGCCGCTGAAGGCACAGAGCCTGGCCGAGCTGTACGAAGCTGCGCGTGCCTACGATGCGACCTACCTCGCCGCCCGCGCGCTGGCCGACTCGGCACAGTATCGGGCCGCTCAGGCCGATGCGCTGAAGCGCCCGAGTGTCGGCTTCGTCGCCAACGCCACCCGCTCGGACCTCGACCTGCCGTCGACCGTCAGCGGCGGCGTGACGATTCCGAACAGCAGCGGTCATCGTTATGCAAACCGGGTCGACGGCACGGTCAATGCGTCGCAGCCGCTGCTCAACCGCGTCAGCGACGCCACGATCGCCCAGGCCCAGCGTTCGCTCGAGGTGGCCTCGGCCGACCTTGAGACGGCCGAGCAGGATCTCATCATCCGCCTCGCGCAGGCCTATTTCGACGTGCTCGGCGCACAGGACAACCTGGCCACCGCGCAGGCCGGCAAGAAGGCCATCGCCGAGCAACTGGCGTCGGCCAAGCGCAATTTCGAGGTCGGCACCGCCACGATCACCGACACGCGGGAGGCACAGGCGCGATTCGATCTGGCGACCGCACAGGAAATCGCGGCCGACAACGATCTGCGCACCAAACGCATCGCGCTCGACCAGCTCGTCGGCCGCACCGGTGTGGCCCCGCTGCCGCTGGCCGTGCCGGTGCAACTGCCGCCGGTGGCGCCCGACGACGTGGGCAACTGGGTCAACGAAGCCGATCAGCAGCACCCGCTGGTCCGCAAGACGCGGCTGGGGTTGGAAATCGCAAGGCTCGAGACTGAGCGCGCCCGGGCCGCCGACGGACCGACGGTCGATCTCGTCGGCTCGGTGGGTGGCAATCGCACCACCGGCAGCGCAACCACCACGCCGGGCAACACACTGCAATCGGCGATCGGGGTGCGGCTGAACATGCCGCTGTACACCGGCGGTGCCACGCAGAATCGCATCAAGGAGACGCTGTCGCTCGAAGACAAAGCACGCAACGACCTCGAGGCCGCGCGCCGCGGTGTCGCGCAGGGCACGCGGCAGGCGTTCTTCGGCGTGCAGTCGGGCAAGGCGCAGGTCAGCGCCCTCGAGGCGGCGGAGTCGTCGAGCAAGCTCGCGCTCGAGGCCACGCAGCTCGGCTACAAGGTCGGCGTTCGCGTGAACCTCGATGTGCTGAACGCGCAGACCCAGCTCTACCAGACGCAGCGCGATCTCGCCAAGGCGCGCTACGACGTCATCGTCGGCGGGCTTCGCCTGCGCCAGGCCTCGGGCCAGCTGAAGGCTGCCGACGTCGGCGCCGTGAACAGTCTGCTCGCGAAGTAGTTCAGTCCGGCCGGTTGCCGGTCGCCGGACGACGCCGATCCCTGTCCGGATGAGTCGCGGGCGACGTTTGCACAACTTTGCAGCCGGCCGATCGGGCGGACATGCCGGGCTCGCGGCCCGCCCGGCATACTGCGCGCCATGTCGCAGGCGCCGTCCGCCGCCATTGCCGCGCACCGATTCGGGCTCGCCGAGGCCGACCTGAGTGTCGTCGGCACGGACCCGCACGG
>JAEUPI010000254.1 GCA_016790175.1 Burkholderiaceae bacterium
CGTGCGCGACGCGATCCGCGCGCAGCATCTGTTGAGCGTCGCCGACACGATGGCCGCGCTCGATTGGCGCACGCCCAACGGCTGCGCGACCTGCCGCCCGGCGATCAACTACTACCTGCTCAGCACCTGGCCCAAGGAGGCGGCCGACGACCCGCAGAGCCGCTTCATCAACGAGCGCAGCCACGCCAACATCCAGAAGGACGGCCGCTACAGCGTGATCCCGCGCATGTGGGGCGGCGAGACCACGGCAGCCGAGTTGCGCCGCATCGCCGACGTGGTGGACAAGTACCAGATCCCCACCGTCAAGGTCACCGGCGGCCAGCGCATCGACCTGCTGGGCGTGAAGAAGGAAGACCTGGTGCATGTGTGGCGCGACTTGCGTCTTCCCAGCGGCCACGCCTACGCCAAGGCGCTGCGCACCGTGAAGACCTGCGTCGGCAGCGAGTGGTGCCGCTTCGGCACGCAGGACTCCACGCAGATGGGCAAGGACCTCGAGCGGGCGCTGTGGCGCATGTATGCGCCGCACAAGGTCAAGCTCGCGGTCAGCGGCTGCCCGCGCAACTGCGCCGAGGCCGGCATCAAGGACGTCGGCGTGATCGGCGTCGATTCCGGTTGGGAAATCTACATCGCCGGCAACGGCGGCATCAAGACCGAGGTGGCGCAGTTCTTCGTCAAGCTCAAGACCGCGGCCGAGGTGCTCGAATACGCCGGCGCCTTCCTGCAGCTGTACCGCGAGGAGGGTTGGTACCTCGAGCGCACGGTGCACTACGTGGCGCGGGTCGGCATGGACCATGTGAAGAAGCAGGTGCTCGACGACGCCGAGAACCGCAAGACGCTGTGGGCCCGGCTGCAGTTCGCACTCGACGGCGAGCCCGACCCCTGGTTCGAGCTTGCGAAGGCGGGGGTCGACCTGCGGCAGTTCCAGCCGCTGTCGGCGTCGATCGAACAGGGGGAACCCGCATGAGCGCGCCGGGCCGCTCCCAAGCGCTCGTCCCGGAGCGCGCAGCGCGGAGGGTAGTCCAGTGACCGTGCAGTGGCAACGCGTCTGCGCGGTGGACGACATTCCGGTGCTCGGTGCGCGACGCATCGCACGCGAACAGGGCCTCGCGGTGGCGGTGTTCCGCGGCGAGGGCGATCGCGTGTTCGCGCTGCTCGATCGCTGCCCACACAAGGGCGGGCCGTTGAGCCAGGGCATCGTGTTCGGAGAGTCGGTGGCCTGCCCGCTGCACAACTGGACGATCTCGCTGGTCGATGGCCAGGCCAAGGCACCCGATGTCGGCTGTGCCGTGCGCTTCGCCTGCAAGGTCGAGAACGGCGAGGTCTTTCTCGACGCCGAGGAGTTGATGCACAAGGCGCTCGACCTCGGCGCGCCGGTGGCCGGGCCGCGCGCGAAGGCAACGGCCTGACCGGGCTACACCCATCGGCGGGCCGATCGAATCGTGCGCGAGACGAAGTCCACCTGTCCGTACTGCGGCGTCGGCTGCGGCGTCGTCATCGAGAGCGACGGTGACCAGATCACCGGCGTGCGCGGCGACCCCGACCATCCGGCCAACTTCGGCCGACTGTGCAGCAAGGGCTCGACGCTGCACCTGACCGCGACGAAGGAAGTGACGCTGCACACGCGGCTGCTGCATCCGATGCAGCGCGCCCGGTTCGGCGAACCGGCGCAGGCGATCGCGTGGGACGCCGCGCTCGACCTCGCGGCCGACCGCATCACGGCCACCGTGCGGCAGCATGGCCCCGACGCGGTGGGCCTGTACCTGTCGGGGCAGCTGCTCACCGAGGACTACCACGTCTTCAACAAGCTCGGCCGCGCGCTGATCGGCACCAACAACGTCGACACCAACTCCCGCCTGTGCATGAGCTCGGCCGTGGCCGGCTACAAGCTCACGCTCGGCGCCGACGCGCCGCCGGCCTGCTACGACGACCTGGCGCTGGCACAGACGGTGTTCATCGCCGGCAGCAACATGGCGTGGGCGCATCCGGTGCTGATGCGCCGGCTCGAGGACGCGCGCTGCGCAAACCCCGCGCAGAAATGGATCGTCGTCGACCCGCGCCGCACCGAGACCGCCGCCGCGGCCGACCTGCACCTGCAGATCGCGCCCGGCACCGACATCACGCTGTTCCATGGACTCGCGCACCTGTTGCTGTGGGAGGGCCTGGTCGACACGGCATTCGTTGCCGCACACACCAACGGCTTCGACGCCTATCGCAGCCTGGTGCGCGAACACACGCCGCGCGACGTGGCCCGCGCCTGCGGCATCGACGAGGCGGCGCTGGTGCAGGCTGCACGCTGGTTCGGCGGCGTGGATCACGCAGCGCCCGCTGGGCGCAAGCCCACGCTGTCGCTTTACTGCCAGGGCCTGAATCAGAGCGTCAACGGCACGCACAACAACGCGGCGCTGATCAATCTGCACCTGCTGACCGGCCAGATCGGCAAGCCCGGGGCCGGGCCGTTCTCGCTGACCGGCCAGCCCAACGCGATGGGCGGCCGCGAGGTCGGGGCGCTGGCGAACCAGCTGGCTGCGCATCGCGATCTCGACAATGCGACGCACCGCGCCGAGATGGCGCGGCTGTGGGGCGTGCCCGATCTGCCGACCGCACCCGGCAAGAGCGCGGTCGAGCTGTTCGACGCCACGGCCGACGGCGACATCAAGCTGCTGTGGATAGCCTGCACCAACCCTGCGCAGTCGCTGCCGAACCAGGCCATGGTGCGCCGGGCGCTGCAGCGCTGCGAGTTCGTGATCGTGCAGGAGGCGTTCCGCACGACGGCGACCTGCGACTACGCCCATCTGCTGCTGCCGGCGGCCGGCTGGGGCGAGAAAGACGGCACCGTCACCAACAGCGAACGGCGCATCTCGCGCGTGCGCGCCGCGGTGCGCCCGCCGGGCGAGGCGCGGGCCGACTGGCGCATCGCGGCCGACGTGGCGACGCGGCTGGAGCAGCGCCTGCAGCGGCCGCGCACCGACGGCCGCGCGAGCGGCTTCGCGTTCGCGTCACCCGAAGCCGCGTGGCTCGAACACCGAACGGCCACGCGCGGCCGCGACCTCGACATCGGCGGATTGACCTACGCGATGCTCGATGCGCAGGGCCCGCAGCAATGGCCGCTGCGCGAGGGCGAGTCACACGGACGCATGCGCCTGTACGAAGACGGCCGCTTCGAATTCCCCGATGGCCGCGCACGTTTCGCCGCGGTGAAGCCGCGTGCACTCGCCGAGCCGCGTGACGCCCGCTACCCGTATGCGCTCACCAGCGGTCGTCTGCGCGATCACTGGCATGGTCTGAGTCGCACCGGCACGCTGGGCCGCCTGTTCGGGCACACGCCCGAGCCGGTGATCGAGATGCATCCGCGCGACCTCGAGCGGCTGAAGCTGCGCGACGGCGACCTGGCGCGTGCCCGCTCGCGGCGCGGCGCCCTTGTGTTGCCGGTGCGCGCCAACGACGCGTTGCAGCCGATGCATGTGCACATCGCGATGCACTGGGGCTCCGAAGTGCTCGGCGGTGCCGCTGTGCCCGACGCGCAGCCCGCGGCCGGCGTGAACACGCTGACGGTGAGCGCGTGTTGCCCAACGAGCCGACAGCCCGAGCTGAAGCACGCGGCGCTGACGATCGAACCCGCAGTGCTGCCCTGGCGCATGGTGGCCTTTGCCTGGTTGCCGGCCGGGCACGGATTCGCCGTGCAGGAGGCCTTGCGGGCGTGCATGCCCGCATTCGGGTTCGCGATCTGCGTTCCGTTCGGGCGCGAGCCCGATGCGCGGGGCCGGCTCGGCCTGCTGTGGCGCGCCGCCGCTGCGGCGCCGCCCGCCGATGCGACGATGTCGGCGATCGACGGCCTGCTCGGGCTCGACGTCGCGCAGGCGTTGCGTTACGCCGATGCACGTCGAGGCGTGCGGCGCACGATCGTGCTCGCCGGCGAGGCCGATCGGCGACAACTGCAAGCGGTGTCGCTGGTCGGTGCCACCGAGGCCGAAGGCTGGCTGCGCGCGATGCTGCTCGACGACCGGCCGGCGAGCGCCGATCCACGCAGCCTGCTGCTGGCCGGCGCGCAGCCGCCGGCCAGCACGCCTGCGCGCTCGGCGCAGGTCTGCACCTGCCACGACGTGAGCGAGGCGCGCATCCGCGACACGCTGTCGTGCGTTGCCGGCCCGGCCGAACAGCGCCTGGCCGTGCTGCAGCAGCGTCTGCGCTGCGGCACCTCGTGCGGATCCTGTCTGCCGGCATTGCGCCGTTTGGCGGCTGAACTGCGGGAGCCCGAACCGCTGGCGACCCCAGGCTGAACCGCCCCGGTGTCAAGCCGGGAATCCCGCAGCGCGCGGTAGTTCGTCACGAATCGCGGCCACGTTGTGCCCGGACGGCCACATCCAAGGTGACGCTTGAGGTCTATGGTTACGTTACATGTCGCAGATTCCGCGATCCGGGATCCTGAAAGCGGCGGGCGCGAGGGAGCAGGAGGCGAAACATGGCGAACCTTTGGCGAGACTCGGTACACGGCGCGCTGTACCGCAACCTGCCGGACGATCCGGCCGATACACAGCGGGCGACGGCGATGCTGGTCGGACTCGAACCGTCGCGCGCGATCGCGCTGGTGCGCGTGCTGGCACCGCTGGCGCGCGCACGCCTGGCTGCCGATGTGCCCTGCGCACTGGACATGGCACGCGAGCTTCGGCCCGAGTTGATCATCCTCGGTGCCGGCGCCGAGGGTGAGGTCAGCGCCATGCTCGGCGCACTCGGCGCCGACGAGCAGCTCGAAGACATTCCGGTGATCGTGCTGGCCACGCACGACGCCGACGAAATCCGTCGCGAGGCGATGCGCGGTGGGGCCTTGGCGTGGCTGCCGCAAACGGTGGACGCCGAGGCGCTGCTCGCCCGCGTGCGTCTGGCGGTGCGCATGCGTCGCAACACCCGGTCGCGCGGCAGCCACATCACGACGGCAGCCCGGGGCTGAACGCGCCGCGCGCGCGGGCTCATGCCGGCGGGCGTGAGATGGCCCTCAGTCGACCGCCAGCGCGGCCTCGATGCGGTCGCGGCCGGACTGCTTGGCGCGGTACAGCGCCTTGTCGGCCGCCGCCAGCAACGACTCCAGGCTCGAACGCGAGACCTGCGATTCGGCCAGGCCGGCAGAGAAGGTCACGTTCTCTTGCAGGCCGCCGAGCCGCCAGCTGGCCACCAGCTCGCGCAGCGACTCCACCCGCTCGAGCGCCGTGTCGGTGTTCGTCTCGGGCAGCAGCAGCGCGAACTCCTCGCCGCCGATGCGAAACAACGCGTCGCCGGCGCGAAGCCCGCTGCGCAACGCGGCCGCGAAATCGCGCAGCACCGTATCGCCCACCGCGTGGCCGTGGTTGTCGTTGATGCGCTTGAAGTGGTCGACGTCCAGCAGTGCCAGCACCAGCGACCGTTGCGGTCCGAGGTGCTGCTCCTGCGCGTATCGCTCCTGCAGCGCGCGGCGGTTGAGCAGGCCGGTCAGCGGATCGCGCATGGCCTGCTCGCGCAGCAGCGACTGCAGCGCCGTGGCGCGGTCGAGCTCGACTTCGCGCGCGGCGAGCGCGCGCACCGCATCGTGGTGCGCCAGTTCGCGTTCGGTCACGTCGTGCAGCTGCACCAGCGTGCCGATCGGCCGCTCCGGTGCGCCGAGCGGTCGCTGCTGCACGACGAAGAAGGCACGCGGTTCGGCCAGCTCGATCACCCGCGAGGCGCGATCGCTCGCGAGGTGCTGCTCGAGCGCCGCACCGAGCTGTGGCCAGTGCGCGAGCGGTCGGCCGATCGGCGCCTCGCCGTCGATCAGCGCGCGCGCCGCCTGGTTGGCGTCGACCACGCGCTGGTCGAGATCGAGCACCAGCAGCGGGTCGGGCAGTTCGACGAACAGGCGCTGGCGGGCCACCGGCACCACCGCGAACACGCGGTTGTGCCCGATCATCCAGGCGAAGCCCGCGGCGGCGAGCGCGAATGCGGTGCTCGTCGGGTCGGCGCCGTACAGGCGCACCCCGAAGCCCACGTACGCGATGTTGGCTGCCATCGGCACCGACATCATCGCGAGGAACGCCAGCCACTGGCCGCGCTGCGACGGCAGCGTCTGCCGCCAGCCGCGCAGCGTGAGCACGATCGCCAGCAGGAGCCAGAAGTAGCACAGACCCATCGCCGCATAGAACAACGGTCCGTAGTCGTAGTGCAACCGTGGCAGACCGGAAATCGGCGGCCCCAGCGTCGTGTGCGGTCCGTAGAACAGCCCGTGTGCGCCGTTGGACCATGCGAGCGCCCACATCAGCACGACCGGCGCCGCCAGCACCCAGCGCGCCCAAGGTGAAGGCAGCGGCTGCTCGGCGTTCAGGTACCGGTGCAGAAACAGCGCCCACAGCGCCGGCTGCCACAGCGTGACGCCCCAGCTCACCAGGCCGATCGTGCCCTTGCACGCGGCATCCACTGCCGCATGCTCGGCGATGCTGAACGCGATCCACGCCGCCATCACGAGCGACATCGCCACGAAGCTCAGCTTGCCGGGAAACCGGCG
>JAEUPI010000031.1 GCA_016790175.1 Burkholderiaceae bacterium
CCTGCGCCACCGCCTGCGCACACAGCGACACCGCGGTGTTGGCCTCGGCGATCACGCGGCCCATCGTGATGAAACCGTGGATCTGGCGCTCGAAGCACACGAACTGCGTGCGCACGCCGGCCTTCGAGAGCGCATCGGCATACTGCCGGCCCTCGTCGCGCAGTGGGTCGAAGCCGGCAGTCAGCACGAAGGCCGGCGGCAGGCGCGTCAGATCCGGGTGCAGCAATGGCGAGGCGCGCCAGTCGTCCCACAGCGCGCGCTCGGGAACGTAATGGCCGCGGTAGTAGGTGATCGAATCGGCCGTGAGCATGTAGCCCTGGCCGTTGCTGACATGCGAAGGCGCCACGGCGCGCATGTCGGTGGCCGGGTAGATCAGCAACTGCAGCCGCGGCAGGGCTTCACCCGCGTCGCGCAACGCGATCGCCGTCACCGCGGCGAGGTTGCCGCCCGCGCTGTCACCGCCGACGGCCAGGCGCCCGGCATCGATGCCGAGCGTGGATGCGTTCGCCCGCACCCAGCGCGTGGCGGCCAGGCAATCGTCCACTGCCGCCGGAAACCGATGCTCAGGCCCGAGCCGGTAGTCCACGGCCACGACCACGCAGCCGGCTTGTTGTGCCAGTTGCCGGCACAACACGTCGTGGGTGTCGAGATCGCCGATCGTCCAGCCACCCCCGTGGTAGTAGACGAGCACGGGCGCCGGGCCCGCCGCTCGCTGCGGCCGGTACAGCCGCAGCGGCACGGCGCCATGCGAGGCATCGGTGCAAAGATCGCGCACCTCGGCCAGCGCCGGCGGGTCCGGCTGCGTGAAACCGCGGCGGTCCCGATACAGGCGCCGGGCCTCCTCGGGCGCCAGCGTGTGCGTGGGCGGTACGCCGCGGGCAGCCATCAGGTCCATCAGGGCGCGGGCATCGGGGTCGAGCATGGACATCCTCCGGCAAGCGTGCGAGCGGACAGGCTGGACCCGTCGCAAGGCAGTCTAGTCGAGGGGTTCCGCCTGATTAGTTGCCTACGGCAATCAATCGATTGACAATGGCGCGCATGGCGACCCCTGAGAACATCGACCCGCAGGTCACCGCGCTGCGTGCATTCAACCGCTTCTACACGCGCCGCATCGGCGTGCTCGACGAACGGATCTACGGCTCCGGCTACACGCTGCCGCAGTCGCGCGTGCTGTGGGAGCTGGCCCATCACGAAGGCCTCACCGCCAGCGAACTGGCACGCCGGCTCGATCTGGACCCGGGCTACCTGAGCCGGCTGCTGGCCGGCCTGAAAGAGCGGCGCCTGATTCGCGCCCGACGCTCGCCGATCGACGCGCGCCAGAGCCTGCTTTCACTCAGCACGGCGGGGCGCCGAGCGTTCGCGCCGATCGACGCGCACTCGCAGGCGCAGACCGCCGCGCTGCTCGCGCCGCTCGGCGAGCCGGGCCGCCGCCAGCTGCTGCAGGCCACGCGCACGATCGAGCAGCTCCTCGGCGCACCGCGCATCGGCGAGGCCGCGGTGCTGCTGCGCCCTCACCGCGCCGGCGACATCGGCTGGGTGATCTCGCGGCACGGCGCGATCTACGCGCAGGAGTACGGCTGGAATCTCGAGTTCGAGGGGCTGGTGGCGCAAATCGCGGGCCAATTCCTGCTGCGCTTCGACGCGACACGCGAGGCCTGCTGGATCGCCGAGCGCGACGGCCTGCCGCTGGGTTGCGTGTTCCTCGTGCAGGCGCGCGACGAGGCGACGGGCGAGCCCGAATCCGGCACCGCGCAGCTGCGGCTGTTGATCCTGGAGCCGGCTGCGCGCGGCCTCGGGCTGGGCGCGCGGCTGGTCGCCGAATGCGAGCGCTTCGCGCGCCTGGCGGGCTATGCACGCATCCGGCTGTGGACGCAGTCGATCCTCACCGCGGCACGTGCGATCTACCAGAAGGCCGGCTATCGGCTGGTGGCCACCGAGCCGCACCACAGCTTCGGCGCGGACCTCGTCGGCGAGAACTGGGAGCTGACGCTGTAGCGCCGCGGCAGGCCCACCAAGAAACCCGGCGCGCTCAGGCGAATTCCTGACGCACCATCTGCGAGCGCAGCCGACCGATGATCCAGGCGAGCACGCCGCAGGCGGCGAGGCTGAGTGCGATCGCGGCCACGCGCGCGGCCGTCGCGAAGCCGCCGAACACGCCCAGCGCCTCGCGCGGCAGCGTGCTGCGCTCCAACGTGGTGTCGATCAGGTTCTGCAGTAGCTCCTGCTGCAGCCACACGCCGAGAATGTTGCCGACGATCGCCACCACGGCCAGCGCGATGAAGGCGCGCCGTGCCCACTCCAGCCGCAGCAGCAGGCCGACCGCGGCCGCGACGGTAGCCACCGAAAGCACGAGCCCGACGCCCGCCACCCAGGGCAGATTGGCGATCAGCAGGCGGGTCATCTGTGGCAGCGCGCGCGGCTCGAACGCCGGCTGCATGCCCGGCAGCAGCGACATCAGTGCCGCGTTCTGCACCAGGGTGCTGACGCTGGCCAGCGAGCCGAGCACGATGAACACCCAGGCCGTGACGCTGACGAACAGCGATCGTGAGCCGACGTTGAAGGTCTGTGGCATGGTGCGTCCCCCTGGCCGCAGCTCTGCATCACACCTCAACCGCCACCGGCTCGATGGGGCATGCCGCGCATGGAGCCGATTCTTCGTCGTGCAGCGTGCGCCGTCATTCCCTCAGCCATGGGTCGCGCATGCCTTGTGCGGCGCACGATGTGTGACGCACGCCACGTTCGATACAAACTCGTGGCGGCAGAAGGCGTGCGGCAGTCCGCCGCAACGCGTCAGCCGAAACGCACGGCGTGGATCGGCGGCAGCCGCTGCGGCAAGGCTTGCCACGCGTCACCGCCGTCGAAGCTGGTCCACAGCCCGCCGCCGGTGCTGCCCATCAACAGCGCGCGTCCGTCGTCGGCCACCGCGAGGCCATGGCGATAGACGAGGTCGTAACAGTCGGACTGAGGCAGCCCCCGGCGCTGGGTTTCGAAGCTTTGCCCGCCGTCGCGCGCGCGGTTGACCACGAGTGCGCCGCCTTTCGGCACACGGCACTGGTCGGCCACTGCCGGCACGAACCAGGCGATGCCCGGATCGCTCGGATGTGCCGCCACGGCGAATCCGAACGACGACACCGGCGCCTTCAGTTCAAGCCAGTGCTGACCCTCGTCGGTCGAGCGCCAGATGCCGTTGTGATGCTGACACCACAGCACCTCG
>JAEUPI010000041.1 GCA_016790175.1 Burkholderiaceae bacterium
ACGTGCATCGCACATCGTGCGCCGGGGCAGCGATCGCGAGGTGCGGCTGCTCGCGAATCTGCTGCCCTTCGTGAAGCCGGGCGAACTGCTCGCGGCCTCGCGCGGCGAGAAGCCCTGGCCGCACGCGGTGTACGAGCTGTATTGGCCGCGCGCGCGCGGCGACAGCTTCGCGCCGGACGCCGCATAGTGCCTGTCGTAGACGCATGCGAAGCGGTCACCCCATGGCCACGGGGTTGACCATGCCAATGCGGGATGCGTTCAAGCAAGGCCTTCCACACAATTCGATACCAGCAGCGCCGCCTCGAGATCGCCACCGTGAGCACCGTCGTACTCGTCACCCGTGATCCACACCAGGCCCTCGCCTGGCGCAGCGAGCTGACGGCCGGCCAGCAGCACGATGTGCTCGGCATCACCAACGCGGCGCGTTCGGCGCGCGAGCTGCTGCTGACGCATCGGCCGAAAGTCGTCGTCACCGAATTGCGCCTGCTCGACGGCACCGCGATGGCGATGGTCCAGTGGCTTGCCAGCGAGCCTGAAGGCTACCGCCCGACCCTCGTCGTGATTGCAGCCGACGGCAAGGATCCATTGCTGTATCCCGCGCTGTCAGCCGGCGCCGACAACCTTCACATCGTCGGACAAGGCAGCCTGGCCGAGAGTGTCAACCGCACGCTGCGCGGCGAAACGGCATTGACGCCAGCGCTGGCGCTGGCGCTGCTCGACCAGTTCGACCGCAGCATGCGCACGATGAGTCAATGGGCCGCGCTCGACGCCACCGAAAGCCCGCTGCAACTCGAGACCACGGAGCGCGAGCTGCTCCAGCGTGTGGCGGCTGGCTACAGCCTCGAACAGCTGGCGGAACGGCACAACCTGCATCCGCGGCTGCTCGGGCAGCGCGCACGCCAGATCGTGCGCAAGCTGCAGTGGGATCAGCGCGCCGGCTCGCTGCAGCTGGCCTGAACGCCCGGCGGCGCGCGCAGCGCCGCCTCCTGTACCCCGTCGACGCGCGCTGCGGCGCTCAGCTCTTCGGCGGCAAGGTATCGATGAAGCTCGGCCGCGCGGCGAGCTTGGCCGCATGGCGCGCCAGGTTCGGGTAGTCGCCGCGCCAGTCGATCTCCGGAAACCGGAAGTCCAGGTACCCCAGCGCGCAACCGACGGCGATGTCGGCCAGGCTGAAGTGATTGCCCGAGCACCAGGCCTTCTCGCCGAGACCCTGACTCATCGCCTTCAATGCCGCGCTGACACGCGACATCTGCCGATCGACCCAGGCCTGCGAGCGCTGGCCTTCGCGACCGGGCCAGGTGCGTTCCAGGCGCGCCAGGATCGACGCATCGAGCACGCCATCGCCCAGCGCTTCCCAGGTGCGCACCTCGGCCCGCTCGCGGCCGCTCGGCGGAATCAGCTTGCCCACCGGCGACAACGTGTCGACATACTCGACGATCACGCGCGAGTCGAACACGGCCTCGACGCCCTCGACCACCAGACACGGCACCTTGCCGAGCGGGTTGGACTTGAGGATGGTCTCGCTCCCCCAGACGTCTTCCAGCACAAACTGGTAGTCCAGCTTCTTCTCGGCCATCACGATGCGCACCTTGCGCACGTAGGGGCTGGTCAACGCGCCGATGAGTTTCATTGTTGGATCAGACGTTCCCTGATGCAGATCATTCTAGCCAGCGGCCCCCGCCGCACAGCCTCAGGGCTTACTCGTGAAGTCCACCGCGTTCGGGCGTCCGGGCAGGTCGAGTTGCGCGCTTGCCGATGGGCTGCGGGCAACGATGCGGCCGCCGCGCACCACGGCGAGGCGCTGCGCACGCAGGCGGATCGCCTCGATCGGCGAGCGGGCCTGCAGCAGCACGCCATCGGCCCGGCAACCGGGCATTAGGCCGTAGCCCTCCAGCCCGAGGATGCGCGCGGCTTCGGTCGTCACCGCGTCGAAGCACCCCCTCATCTGCGTGGTCGAGGTCAGCTGGCCCACGTGCAGGCCCATGGCGGCGACCTCCAGCATGTCGGCCGAACCGAGCGAATACCACGGGTCCATCACGCAGTCGTGGCCGAAGGCCACGGTGATGCCGGCCGCCATCAGCTCGGGCACACGCGTCATGCCGCGGCGCTTGGGATAGGTGTCGCGCCGACCCTGGAGGGTGATGTTGATCAGCGGATTGGCCACCACGCCCAGCTGCGCATCGGCCATCAGCGGGATCAGCTTGGACACGTAGTCGTTGTCCATCGAATGCATCGACGTCAGGTGTGATCCCGTGACGCGGCCCTGCAGCCCGAGGCGCTGCGTTTCGAAGGCGAGGCTCTCGACATGGCGCGACATCGGATCATCGGTCTCGTCGCAATGCATGTCCACGCGCAGGCCGCGCTCGGCGGCCAGCTCGCAGAGCTGACGCACGCTCGAGGCGCCTTCGGCCATCGTGCGCTCGAAATGCGGAATGCCGCCGACCACATCCACGCCGAGGTCGAGCGCGCGCTTCAGGTTCGCCATCCCTCCTGGCGCGCGCAGCACGCCGTCCTGCGGAAAGGCCACCAGCTGCAGGTCGAGATAGGGCGCGACTCGCCGCTTCACTTGCAGCAGCGCCTCCACCGCGAGCAAGCGCGGGTCGCACACATCGACATGCGAGCGGATCGCGAGCAGCCCTTTGGCGACTGCCCAGTCGCAATAGGCCAGTGCGCGCTCGACGATCGCTTCCTGGGTCAACATCGGCTTCAGTTCGCCCCACAGCGCAATGCCCTCGAGCAGCGTGCCGCTCGCGTTCACACGAGGCAGCCCATAGCTCAGCGTCGCATCCATGTGGAAGTGCGCATCCACGAACGGCGGGCTGAACAGCCAGCCCTGGGCGTCGAGCTGCGGCACGCCCTCGGGTGCAGGCAGGTTCGGACCCACCGCCTCGAAGCGGCCATCCCGTGCCAGCAGGTCGATGCCGCTGCGCCCATCGGGCAGTGCGGCGTTGCGGATCAACAGCGCGGCCATCGCCGCGTCACTTGGTTCCAAAGATGCGGTCACCGGCGTCGCCGAGGCCAGGCACGATGTAGCCGTGATCGTTCAGCGCGCGATCGATGGCCGCGGTGTAGATCGGCACGTCCGGGTGGTGGGCATGGAAGTTCTTGATGCCCTCGGGTGCCGCAAGCAGGCAGACATAGCGGATCGAGCGCGGCCGCGTCTCCTTCAGCCGGTCGACGGCGGCCACCGCCGAGTTGCCGGTCGCGAGCATCGGGTCGAGCACGATGGCATCACGATCGTTCATGCCGTGCGGCATCTTGAAGTAGTACTCCACCGCGGTCAGCGTCTTCGGGTCGCGGTACAGCCCGATGTGGCCGACACGCGCACCCGGAATGACCTCGAGCATGCCTTCGAGAAAACCGGCGCCGGCGCGCATGATCACGACGAACACCGTCTTGCGACCCTCGATCACCGGGCTGCGCATCGTCTCCAGCGGCGTCTCGATCTCGATCAGCTGCGTCGGCATGTCGCGCGTGACCTCGTAGGCCATCAGCATGCCGATCTCGCCGAGCAGTCGCCGGAAGCTGCTGGTCGAGCGGTCCTTTTGGCGCATCAGCGTCAGCTTGTGCTGCACCAGCGGATGCGAGATGAGGTGGACCTGCGCTTCGCTCATGCAATCGACTCCTGTCGTTGTGTCGTGATCAGAATACCGTGCCGTCGCTGACGATCACCACCGGCGGCAAACCGCCTTCGCGGCGCTCGGCGGCAATCTGCCGCCCCGCGGCCCAGGTGCCACCTTCGAGCACACGCGCCAACGGCAGCGCCGCCTCGTGGACGCCAAGCAGGCGGCGGATCCGCGACGCCAATTCGTCGAGCAGGCTGACAGTCAGTGCACGCCACTCGACGGTCCAGGTGTCGCCTGGCCGATAGGCGCGGCCGGCAAAGGCGGCGTCACGGGGCACGATCACGCCCGCGTCGAGCAGCAGCCCGCCATTGCGGTATTCGGGCAGGCTGGTCAGTTCGTCGAGCCCCACGACCTGCACGCCGGCCCATTCGAACGGCTCGAGCAGCGAGTAGCTGAGCCACTGCGACAGCTTGTGGAACGGCACCCAGCCGGCGTCGAGCCCGTCGCCGCCGGCGTCTTCGTGGGGCCAGCAGTCGCCCAGCGGCACACCGTGCAGGGTCTGCCCGCTCGGCCAGATGCCGCCGAAGGCGTCGAGCAGCGCGCCGAGGATGCGCGCTGCGCTCACCTGGTGATGGAAGGTCGACGGCAACGGACGGTGGTGCGCCATCGCCGGCGCGTGCCGATGGTGCGTCAGCGCATCGAACAGGTGCCCCGGCTGCCCGAGCGCGGTGAAGGTCTGCGGCCGCTCGCGCAGCGCCTGCGACAGGCGATGCAGCAGCAAGACGCGGCCCTCGAGACCGACCAGGGGATTGTCGAGGCTGACCTGGAACACCTCGGCGAGCGCCCGCGCATCGAGCTGCGCCAGCGCGCCGGCGTCGACGCGCAGCGGGTCGCCGAGGTCCGACGAGAATCGCCCTGCCATGAAGGCGCGGAAACTCGCCACCGCCAGCCCTTCGGAACGGGTGAACAGTTGATCGGTTTCGCGCTCGCGATATCGCCAGGTGCCGCCCGCACCGGCATCCAGCAGCACGCTCACGAGCGCGAGATCGATCCGCGAACGTGCCATCGCGGCGCTGCTGCGGCCGGCCAACCTCGCGTCGAGCTCGGCCTTGCGATCGACGCCACCGGCCTCGAAGTGCCGCCATCGGCTGTGGTACGGAATCGCCAGATCGGGAAAGCGCATGCGGGTCAGTGAGGCAACGCGTACAGCCACCTCGTCGAGTCGCGAGCGGTCGATGCGGAAATGCAGCGACTCACCGCGCGCCACTGCCTCGGTGATGCGCGCGCAACGTTCGCGGATCGTCGCCGGCGAGCGCAGGCGCTGCACCGCGGCGTTCAGCGCATCGGTCTCAGTCAAGCGAGCGGCCCTTCACCTGCGCCAGATCGGCCTCGGTGGGTGCGCGGCCTTCGGGCGTGAAGTAGCCGGCCGCGATCTTGGCTTCGATCTCGACCTTGGCATCGGCCGGCACCAGCGCGTCGGGGATCTTGACGCGCTCGCCGACCTCGATGCCCGAGCCTGTGATGGCGTCGTACTTGTCGTTGCTCATCGAGACGAGGCGGTGGATCCTCCGAATGCCGAGCCAGTGCAGCACGTCGGGCATCAGCTCCTGGAAGCGCATGTCCTGCACGCCGGCCACGCACTCGGTGCGCAGGAAGTACTTGTCGGCGCGGTCGCCGCCTTCCTGGCGCTTGCG
>JAEUPI010000045.1 GCA_016790175.1 Burkholderiaceae bacterium
GGCGGCCAGCTTGTCGGCCATCGACAGGATCTCGGCGATCGTGGTCGGCGAGGCCGAGATCGCCTGCATCATGGCCTGCAGGCCGCCTTCGATGCGCTTGGCGATCTCGATCTCGCCCTCGCGCGTGAGCAGTTCCACCGAGCCCATCTCGCGCATGTACATGCGTACCGGGTCGGTCGTGCGGCCGAACTCGGAGTCCACCGTCGACAGCGCGGCCTCGGCGGCCTCTTCGGCCTCCTCCTCGGTGGCGGTGGTGGTGGTGCCCCCGGCAATCAGCAGCGTCGCTGCGTCGGGCGCCTGCTCGTAGACCGCGATGCCCATGTCGTTGAGCATCGAGACGATGGCTTCGATGATCTCGTTGTCGACCAGCTTCTCGGGCAGGTGGTCGTTGATCTCCTGGTGCGTCAGGAAGCCGCGCGTCTTGCCCATCTTGATGAGGGTCTTCAGCTCCTGTCGGCGCTTGGCGACCTCTTCCTCGGTGAGCATGGTCTCGTCGAGGCCGAACTCGCGCATCAGCGCGCGCTCCTTAGCGCGGCTGACCTTCATGCGCAACGGCTTGGCCTTGGCTTCTTCCTTTGCCGCCTCTGCCGCCTCGGCGTCGCCGTCGGCTTCGAGTTCGGCGTCGATGTCCGTGAAGTCTTCTTCACCGCGTTCGCCGGGCTTGCCCTTGGCGGCCGGCTTGCCGGGACGGGCCTTGCCCTTGTCGGCGGCGGGCCCCTTGGCAGGCGAAGGCTTGCCCGCACCGGACTTCGGGGGCAAAGGCTTTGCCGCAGCCTTCGCTGGCTTGGCCTCGGCTTTCGGCGCCGGTTTGACTGCCGGTTTGGGATGCGGCCTGGCCTGCGGCTTGGCCGGTGCTGCCGGCTTGGTGGTCTTCTTCTCGGGCGCCGCCTTGGCCGGTTTGGCCTTCGACTTGGCTGCGGGCTTGGCGGCGGGTTTCTTCGCGGTCATGGCGTTCCTCGATGGGTGAACGGTGCGGCCATCGGATCCGGAGCCTGCACCGCCGGGCGGCGCGGGCGAACCCACATCGCACGCGGCCAAGGCCGCGCGCACGGCTGCAATGTCTGGCGGACAAGCTCGCGTGGACGGGACGGGCCCGCAGCGCCTGTAGGGATGATTGGGCTTGTGGTATCACCCGTGTCGCGGGTGCCCGGGTCCCTGCCGGTGAAGGTCAGCGCTGCTGTCACTCTTGCCGCTGCAACGAACGGCGGATTATACCCGTGCGCCTGTGGGCACGACGAGCCGCGTGGCCGCGGCCGCCTGCGCTCAGGTCGCGCCCGCGGCGAGTGCGTCGCGATGACGCTGGATGCGTTCGCGCAATTCCCGCAATGCCTGCAATCCGCCGGGTTCTGGTCCCGGACCTTCGGCCAGGGTGCTGGTCTGAGCTTCCAGACGTTCGATCCACAGCCGGTGCATCACCGACTCGAGATGCCCGAAGATCGGTTCGTCCTCGGGCAATGCGTGGTCGATCCAGCTCCGTGCATCGGCGGCCCAGGGTTCGGCCTGCACAGCCAGGGTCAACGCGGCCCACGGTTGGGCACCATGGTCGGTGATCTGTCGTTCGAGCCAGGCCACCGCGGCACCGTGCGGATGCGGTAGCTCGTGCAGCAGTTGGTGATCGTCCGGCGCCAGACGTTCCCACCAGTCGTTGTGCTGCATGAGCAGGCGAAGTGCCAGGTCGCGCGGGCGGGCCGGCAGCCTCCGGCCGGTGCCCGGACGATTCGCGCCCGGCCGATCGGCATGGCTCGGTTCGGCCTCGGCCCGGGGCGCCGTCGTGCGGCCCTTGGCGCGTGGTGCCGCCGCAGCGTCCCACAGCGCAACGAGTTCTTCCGGCGGCATCTGCGCTGCGCGGGCGATCTGCGGCAGCAGCTGCCGGCGGAAGGCCCCTTCAGGCAGCGACGACCACAGCGGCCGGGCCTGGGCGAGCAGCCGTGCCCGGCCTTCGACCGTGGTCAGGTCGCAGTCGGTACTGGCGTGGGTGATCAGCTGCGACGACAGAGGCACGGCGGCGGCCACCGCCTGCGCAAACGCCTCGCTGCCGCGCTCGCGGACGTACGAATCCGGGTCGTGTTCGGGCGGCAGGAACAGGAAGCGGATCGAACGCGTGTCGCCGGCATGCGGCAGCGCGGCCTCGAGCGCTCGCGCCGCAGCCTTGCGCCCGGCGGCATCGCCGTCGAAGCTGAACACCACCTGGTCGGTGAATCGAAACAGCTTGGCCAGATGGTCGCCCGTGCAGGCCGTGCCGAGCGTGGCCACCGCATGCGGGAACCCCAGCTGCGCCAGCGCCACCACGTCCATGTAGCCCTCGACCACGAGGGCGTAGCCGGCCTCGCGGAGCGCGCCGCGTGCCTCGTACAGTCCGTAGAGCTCGCGACCCTTGACGAATACCGGCGTCTCGGGTGAGTTGAGGTACTTGGGTTCGCCGTGGTCGAGCACGCGGCCGCCGAAGCCGATCACCTCGCCGCGCACCGAGCGGATCGGGAACATGATGCGGTCGCGGAATCGGTCGTACCGCTTCTGATCGTCACCGTCCTCGCCCTGCAGGATCACCAGACCCGACTCGACGAGCGCCGGATCGTCGTAGCGCGGGAACACGCTCGCCAGCGTGCGCCATCCGTCGGCCGCATAGCCCAGCGCGAACCGGGCGGCGATCTCGCCGCTGAGGCCACGGCGCTTCAGGTAGTCGATCGCACGCGGACTGGCTTTGAGCGCCTGCCGGTAGTGCTGCATCGCGCGTTCGAGTGCGTCGGTGATTCCGATTCGCTTATCGCGCTGCTCGTCGAGCCGCTGCCGTTCGCCTGGTGTGAGGTCCTGCTCGGGCAAGCGCACGCCGGCGCGCTCTGCCAGCTCGCGCACGGCATCGATGAATCCGATGCCGGTGTGCTCCATCAGGAATCGGATGGCGTCGCCATGTGCGCCACAGCCGAAGCAATGGTAGGTCTGGCGCGCCGGGCTGACCGTGAAGCTCGGCGTCTTCTCGTTGTGGAACGGGCACCGTCCCTTGTGGTGGATGCCGGCTTTCTTGAGCTCGACATGGCGGCCGACGACCTCGACGATGTCGATGCGCGCGAGCAGGTCCTGGATGAAGCCGGGCGGGAGCACGGCCAAGTCTAGCCAAGCCGCGAACCGATCCTGCGCAAGGCGATCAGCGAACGCGCGGACCGGGGTTCGGTGCGACCACCATCGCCGGCGCGAACAGACCCTTCCAGCTGCGCACCCAGCGCGCCACGTCGGCCGCGGGCATCGGCTCGGCGATGCCTGCGCCCTGGCCGATCTCGCAACCCATCTCCAGCAGCATTCGGGCCTGCGCCGGCGTTTCGACGCCTTCGGCCACTGCGGTGCAGGAAAACGTGCGCGCGAGGCTGATCACGCCCTCGACGATCGCGCGGTCCTGCGCGTCGCCAAGCATGTTGTGTACGAACGAGCGGTCGATCTTCAGCACCTGGACCGGCAGGCGTTTCAGGTAGGTGAGGGTGGAATAGCCGGTGCCGAAATCGTCGAGCGCGCAGCGCACGCCCAGTGCCGTGCATCGCTCGAGCAGCGTCGAGGTGTACGCCACGTCGGCCAGTGCCGCGGTCTCCAGGATCTCGAGCTCGAGCCGCGCACCCAGGGGTTTCGGGTGGCGCGCCAGCAGCTCCGACAGGCGTTGCACGAAGTCGGGCTCCTGCAGGTGGCGCGCCGAGACGTTGACGCTGACCGAGAGATCGAGCCCCTGACCCTGCCACATCTGAAGCTGGTCGAGCGCCTGCGCGAGCACCCAGTCGCCGACGCGTGCCGACAGGCCGGTGTTCTCCACCACCGGCAGGAAGTGCGCCGGCGACAGCAGCCCGTGCTCGGGATGGTTCCAGCGAAGCAAGGCCTCGAAACCCAGCACGAGGCTGCGCCGCAGGTCGACCTTGGGCTGGAAATACAGGACGAGTTCGTGGCGGTCGATCGCCTCCTGCACCCGGCCGAGCGCGAGCACACGTTCCTCGGCGCGGCGATTGTGCTCGGGGTCGAAGAACTGGTAGCCGTTGCGGCCCTGCTGCTTGGCGAAGTACATCGCGTGATCGGCATGGCGAAGCAAGGTGTCGGCGTCGCTGCGGTCGATCGGGTAGACCGTGGCGCCCATGCTGGCGGTGATGGCGGCCGGCTCGAGCGTGGGATCGAGCACGTAGGGCGCCGCGATCACGCGCAGCACGCGCTCGACGGCGAGGCGGGCTTCTTCCACGGTGTCGGCACGCAGCAGCAGCACGAATTCGTCGCCGCCCAGTCGGGCGGCCACGTCGGACCATGAGGAATGCGCGCGCAATGCGCTGCGCAGCCGCGCGGCGAGCTCCACCAGCAGCCGGTCACCGGCCGAGTGCCCGAAGCGTTCGTTGACGCTCTTGAAATGGTCGAGGTCGATGTAGCACACGGCAAGCAGGTGACCCTGCCGGTCGGCCGAAGCCATGGCGTCGGCGAACAGCTGTGTCAGACGGGTGCGGTTGGGCAGCCGCGTCAGCTCGTCGTAGTGGGCCTGCCTTTCGAGGCGTTCCCTCTGCAGCCGTTGCTCGGTGATGTCGGAGATCATCATCACGCGATAGCGCACGGCGCCTTCCGGGTCGTGCACCGTGAAGATGCTGACATGCAGCGCGCAAGGGTCCCCATTGCGACGACGCTCGACCACCTCGCCGCTCCAATGGCCCTGGCCGCGCAGACCCGCCCAGATCGCACTTTGCTGCTGGCGCGTGATGGCATCGGTGGACGACGAACTGAGCAGCTGCGGCACGGTGCCCAGCAGCTCCTCCCGCGGCGCGCCGGTGATGCGGCAATACGTCGGATTGACTTCGAGGATGCGCAGCTCCGCATCGACGATCACCAGCCCTTCGTGCAGGTTCTGGAACAGACTGCTCGACAGGCGCTCACGCTCTTGAGCGCTGCGCCGCTCCTGGACGTCGGCGAGCGTGGCCACCAGACGTCCCGGCAGGCCGTTGGTGGCGCGTTCGGCCACCTGCAGGTGCAGTTCGTACCAGGGCCAGGCCTCGCCGAGGCGCACCCGCACCTGGTGCCACAGGCCGTCGTGCCCGGCGGTGTCCAGTGCATCGAGCGCCGTGCGCAGCTCGGCGCGGTCGTCGTCGTGAACGAAGCCGAGCCAGGACGCCAGCGTGGCGGTGCGTGTACCGTCGGGGTCACCCATCAGCTGGCGCCATCGCGCCGATGTGTAGCCGGCACCGCCGGTCATCGACCACTCGGCGACCCCCAGATCGGCGCCGGCCAGTGCGAGCTCGGCGCGCTGGGCATGCGCCCGGGCCCGGCCGCCCAACAGATGAGCGACCAGCACCAAGGCCTGCGCGGCGATCAGATAGACCCACAGCGCGGCCGAACCGACGCCGGCCACCAGTTCGCGCATCGGCGGCCAACCGGAGGCGAGCGACACGGCCGTTACCAGCGATGCTGCGGCCACGCAGCACGTGCCGAGCACGATCCCGGCGCGCAGCGTGAGCCACAGCAGCGCCACTGGCGGAAGCAGCAGGGCGGGCAACAGCACCGGCTGTCCTGAAGTGGTTGCAGCCACGCCGAGCGCGGCCGAGAGCACCAGCGTCATCAGCAGCGTGGCGGTGCCAATGGCCTGCGGCGAACGCCAGGCGGCCTGCCAGGCGCCGCGCTCGAAGGCGATGAGCCAGACGCCCACGAGCAGGAAGCCGAGCGTCTCGCCGAGCCACCAGGCAAGCCAGGTACCGGGCAGATCCTGCGCGCCGACTTGCCCTGAAAGCATCAGCCACACCGCGCCATTGCCCGCAGACAGCACAAGGCCGCCGCAGACCACCGTGCCCGTCAGCAGCCAGAAATCGCGCGGATGGCGCAGCCGGGCGTTGAAGCCGCTGCGGCTCAGCCAGAAGGCAGCCAACATGGTGGTCAACGCATTGCCGGTGGCCAGCGCCAGCGCGAGAAGCGGGCCGGCACCGCCCCACCACCAGCCGGCCAGCTGTCCGACCCATACGGCCGGCGCGAGCGTCGGGCCGAATCGCACCAAGGCCGCCAACGCCACACCGGCAGCCGGTGCAAAGGCCGCCACGAGCGCAATATCTGTCGCGAGTGCCCCCTGCAGCCGCACGGACAAAACCATCACCAACGCCGTGGCGAGGCTGCGCGCGAGCCACAGGCCGCGCGGCGGCGGCGTCAGCTCAGAGGGCAAAGTCGCTCAGCTTGCGGCCGGAATCGAGCGCAGCTTTCAGCCACTTCGGCTGCAGACCGCGACCGCTCCACGTATTGCCACTGGCCGGATCGCGATACTTGGCCGGCACCTTCTTGCCCTTGCGCGACGTACTGCGCGGCGTCGCCTTGGTATTCAGGTCAGCTGTCGTCAGGCCGTACTCGGCCATCAGTTTCCGGATCTTCTGGATGGCGTCGCTGCGCTCGGACTTGCGAGTTTCAGCGATTCGCTTCTCGAGCGCCTCCTTTTGCGCCATCAGGTCGGACAGACTGGTCATCGTGGCCCCGGTGAAGATATTGAATCAGTTCAATATATCCCCGGCCAACCCCAGGCGCCAGCTTGGTTTTCATCGATATCCCACGCGGTCCAGCATTTGCTGCACCTTGACCTGGTTCATTCCGATCACCGATACCGGAATTGTTTCCGCCTTGAAATCGCCCATTCGCTGCAGCGCGGGATTCGTGGGCTTGAGTCCGGCCACCGCGGGCCATTCGTTGTTGCCATTGGCGAAGTAGATCTGGGCATCGTCGGACGACAGGTACTCGAGGAACTGTCTTGCCGCCTGGACATTCTTCGAGTGGCGGGCCACCGCACCGCCGGCGATATTCACATGCGTACCCCAGGTCTTCTGGTTCGGGAACACCACACCGATGCGTTCGACCACCTGGCGATCGGCCGGCGCGTCGGAGCGCATCAACCGCGCCAGGTAGTAGCTGTTCGTCAGGGCGACGGCACATTCGCCCGCAGCCACGGCCTTGATCTGGTCGGTGTCGCCACCCTTGGGCGGGCGCGCCATGTTGTCGACCAGGCCCTTCAACCACGCTTCGGCCGGCGCAGGACCCAGATGTTCGACCACCGCACCGAACAGCGAGAGGTTGTACGGATGCGAGCCCGATCGCGTGCACAAACGGCCCTTGTTTACCGGATCGGCCAGCTTCTCGTAGGTCTCCACGTCGGCCGTCTGCACCTTGGTCTTGTCGTAGACCACAACGCGTGCGCGGGTGGAGAAGCCGAACCATTGGGCGCCGGCGCCTTCGTCCTTGCCGCGCAGCTGCGCCGGGATCCTCTTGTCGAGCACCGGGCTCTTGACCGGTTGGAAGAGCCCGTCGACCTCTGCGCGCCACAAGCGCGCCGCGTCGACCAGCAAGATCACGTCGGCTGGGCTGGCGCTGCCTTCGGCGCGCAGGCGAGCGAGGATGCCGGCATCATCGGCATCCACTCGCTGGATGCGCACGCCGGTCGCCTTCGTGAAGTTGCTGTACAGCGCTTCGTCGGTCTGGTAGTGGCGGGCCGAATAGATGTTCAGCACCGGCGCGTTCTGCGCCAGGCCGAGTGGTGCCAGGGCCGCGAGGGCCAGCGCAAAGAGGGTCTTGGGCAACGGCATGCGATCTCCAGGAAACGAGGTCGCATGCAGTATATCTACAAACAAGAACGATTCGTATTTATTCCATGTCAAGCGAATCGCAGAATCTCTGTTTGCAGTGGCCCCTTCCGAGCGCGTCGGACCGAGCCCGCCGCCCGGATCAGGTGTTCGACACCGGCGGCACGTAGCCGGCCGGCTTGTCGGCGTTGCCGCCGAACAGGAACTGCTCCATCTGGCGAGACAAGTACTGGCGGGCGCGTTGATCGGCCAGGTTCAGCCGGTTCTCGTTGACGAGCATGGTCTGGTGCCGCAACCACAGCGCCCAGGCCTCCTTGCTCACGTTGTCGTAGATGCGCTTGCCGAGCTCGCCCGGGTAAGTGGGGAAGTCCAGGCCTTCGGCTTCCTTCTTGAGATAGACGCAGTTGACGGTGCGTGCCATGGCTGTGCTCCAGTGAATCGATGAGGAACGACGCTCAGGCCAGCTTCTTGACGAAGACCTGCGAACGGCGGTCCCAGTTGTACTTGCGTTTGCGCGCCTCGGGCAGAAAGTCGGGGTCGACCTGCACGAAGCCGCGCTTGACGAACCAATGCATCGTGCGCGTGGTCAGCACGAAGATGCTCTCCAGGCCCATGGACCTGGCACGCTGCTCGACGCGCTTGAGGATGCGCTCGCCGTCACCTTGCCCCTGCACCTGCGGCGAGACGGTCAGCGCCGCCATTTCGCCGGTGCGCGCCTCGGGGTAGGGATACAGCGCAGCGCAGCCGAAGATCACGCCGTCGTGTTCGATCAGCGTGTAGTTCGCGATGTCGCGTTCGATCTCGGTGCGGCCGCGCTTGACGAGCGTGCCGTCGCGCTCGAACGGCTCGATCAGCGCCAGGACGCCGCCCACGTCGTCCGAGGTGGCCTCGCGCAGGCTTTCGAGCTTCTCGTCGACGACCATGGTGCCGATGCCGTCGTGCGTGAAGATCTCCTGCAGGATCGCGCCATCCACCGCGAACGGAAGGATGTGCGAGCGCTCGACGCCACCCTCGCAGGCCTTGACGCAATGCTGCAGGTAGAACGCGGTGTCGGTCGGCTGGGTCGGCTCGGGCAGCGTGGCGAGCAGCCTCTTGGCGTCGACGAGCGCCAACTCGGTGTCGATCGGCGACTCCGGATCGTCGAGCTTCTCGCGCACGCCGGGCACCTCGGTCACGAACAGCAGCTTGTCGGCCTGAAGCGCGATGGCGGTGGCGGTGGCCACGTCCTCCATCGTGAGGTTGAACGCCTCGCCCGTCGGCGAGAAGCCGAACGGCGACAGCAGCACCAGCGCATCGCCGTCGATCGCGCGCCGCAGGCCGGCCGCGTCGACCCGGCGGACCAGCCCGGTGTGCATGTAGTCCACGCCGTCGACGATACCGACCGGCCGTGCGGTGAGGAAGTTGCCCGATACGACGCGCACGGTGGCGTTGGCCATTGGCGTGTTCGGCAGCCCCTGCGAGAACGCCGCCTCGATCTCGAAGCGCAACTGGCCCGCGGCCTCCTGCGCGCAGTCGAGCGCCACTTCGTCGGTGATACGCAGCCCGCGCGCGAAACGCGAGGTCTGGCCCTTGGCCTTGAGCTGCTCGTTCACCTGCGGCCGGAAGCCGTGCACGAGCACGAGCTTGATGCCCATGGCCTGGAGGATCGCGAGGTCCTGCACGAAGACGTTCAGCTTGCCCGCAGCGATCAGCTCGCCCGCCATCGCCACGACGAAAGTCTTGTCGTGGTAGGCGTGGATGTACGGCGCGACCGAGCGGAACCAGGGTACGAAGGTGTGCGGAAAGACGAGGCTCATCGGGTCAGGCGGGCAGCGGCCGCATTGTGCCGCACGCGGCGTATCGATCGCTGTGTGGCTCGCCGCATGGCTCGCCAGTGCGCTCGTATCATGCCCGCCTCGTGAATCGACCCGCCGCCAACGCCGCCGCCGTCCACGCCGCGCCGATTCCCCCCATCCGCTACCCCGAGGCGTTGCCGGTGAGTGCGCGGCGTGCCGAGATCGCCCATGCGATGCGCGAGCACGCGGTGATCGTGGTGTGCGGCGAGACCGGCTCCGGCAAGACCACGCAGCTGCCGAAGATCGCGCTCGAGATCGGCCGCGGATTCGGTGCGGGTGGCGGCGGGCTCATCGGCCACACGCAGCCGCGGCGCATCGCGGCCTCCAGTGTCGCCAGGCGTATCGCCGAGGAGCTGAACTCGCCGCTGGGCGACGTCGTGGGCTACAAGGTCCGCTTCCAGGACCGCCTTCAACGCGGTGCTTCGGTAAAGCTGATGACCGATGGCATCCTGCTCGCCGAGACGCAGACCGACCCCGAACTGCGCGCCTACGACACGCTGATCATCGACGAGGCCCACGAGCGCAGCCTCAACATCGACTTCCTGCTCGGCTACCTGAAGCAGCTGCTGCCGCGCAGGCCCGACCTGAAGATCGTCGTCACCTCGGCCACGATCGATGCCGATCGTTTCGCGCAGCACTTCGCGTCCGCGCAGGGTCCGGCGCCGGTGATCACCGTTTCCGGCCGTCTGTACCCGGTGGAACTGCGCTGGCGTCCGTTCGAGGAGAGCCGTGACCGCGACCTGAGCGACGCGATCGCCGATGCGGTGGACGAGTTGTGGCGCGGTGGCGGTGGATCCGCCGGTGACATCCTCGTCTTCCTGCCAGGCGAACGCGAGATTCGCGAGGTGGCCGACCACCTGCACAAGTTCACCGCCAGCCGCCTGCGCGGCGGGCCGGTGCCGGAGATCCTTCCCCTCTTCGCGCGGCTGTCGCAGGCCGAGCAGGATCGGGTCTTCCAGCCGAGCAACGGCCGGCGCATCGTGCTGGCGACGAACGTGGCCGAGACTTCGCTCACGGTGCCGGGGATCCGCTTCGTCATCGACTCCGGGCTGGCTCGGGTCAAACGGTACAGCTACCGCCACAAGGTGGAGCAGTTGCAGATCGAGCCGGTGTCGCAGGCAGCGGCCAACCAGCGCGCTGGCCGCTGCGGGCGGGTGGCCGACGGCATCTGCATCCGCCTGTTCGACGAGAAGGGCTTCGCCGAGCGGCCGCGCTTCACCGATCCGGAGGTGCAACGTTCATCGCTTGCCGGCGTGATCCTGCGCATGAAGGCGCTGCGCCTCGGCACGGTGGAGGACTTCCCGTTTCTCGAGCCACCGCCGCGCAAGGCCATAGCCGACGGCTATTCGCTGCTGGCCGAGCTGAATGCGGTGGACGAGGGCAACGAGTTGACCGCCATCGGCCGTGAACTCTCGAAGCTGCCGCTGGACCCGCGGCTGGGCCGCATGATTCTCGAGGCGCGCGACCGCCAGGCGCTGAGCGAGGTGCTGGTCATCGCCTCGGCACTGAGCGTGCAGGACGTGCGCGACCGTCCGCTCGATCGCCAGCAGGCCGCCGACGAGAAGCACAAGCCGTTCGACGACGAGAAGTCCGAATTCTCGGGCTTCCTGCGGCTGTGGCACTGGATCGAGCAGGCCAAAGGCGTGCACGGACATGCCCGTGAACAGACTGACGTGCATCGTTTGTCCAATCGCCAGCAGGAGCAGCGATTGCGCGACCAGTTCGTGAACCCGCGCCGCGTGCGCGAATGGCGCGACATCCACTCGCAGCTGCACACGGTGGTGGCCGAGCATGGTTGGCGACTCAACACGGCGCCGGCCACCTACGACCAGATTCACCTGTCGATGCTGGCCGGTCTGCTCGGCAACGTGGGTTGCAGGAGTGACGACGACGAGTGGTACCTGGGCGCGCGCGGCATCAGGTTCTGGCGACACCCGGGCGCCCACCTGAGCAAGAAGCCGGGCCGCTGGCTGGTGGCCGCCGAGCTGGTGGAGACCACGCGACTGTTCGGCCGCGGCCTGGCGGCGATCGAAGCGCAGTGGATCCCGATGGTCGCCGGCCACCTGCTGCAACGTCAGCTGCTGGAGCCGCACTGGGAGAAGAAGGCCGCCGAGGTGGTGGCGCTGGAGCGCGCCACGCTGTACGGCATCGTGGTCTACAACAACAGGCGGGTGAACTATGCAAAGGTGGATCCCGCCGCCGCGCGCGAGATATTCATCCGCGAGGCTTTGGTGGCCGGCGATTGGGAGACGAAGCTGCCGTTCCTGGCCCACAACCGCAAGCTGGTGCACCAGGTGCAGGAGCTCGAACACAAGGCGCGGCGGCAAGACGTGCTGGTGGACGACGAGCTGATCGTCGCCTTCTACGACCAGCAGCTGCCGGCCGACGTTCACTCGGGCGCCACGCTCGAACGCTGGTTTCGCGACGAAGTGAAGCGCCAGCCCGCCCTGTTGCAGCTCACGCGCGAGGAGCTGATGCGGCACGAGGCCGCCGGCATCACCACCGCCGCGTATCCGAGGGTCATGCGGCTCGGTGGCATCGATTGCGCTGCCGAGTATCTGCATGAGCCCGGCGACCTGCGCGACGGCGTGACGGTGACGCTGCCGATCTATGCGCTCAACCAGGCCAGCGAAACGCGGTGCGACTGGCTGGTGCCTGGCATGCTGCCGGCCAAGGTACAGGCGTTGCTCAAGAGCCTGCCGCAACGGCCGCGCTCGCGGCTGGTGCCGCTGCCGGAATTTGCAGCAGAGTTCTGCGCGACGGCGGCCTTTGCCGAAGGTGATCTGCTCGACGTACTTCTGAAGGCCGTTCGCGAGCGCACGCAGCTCGCGGTGCAGCGGGCGGATTTCAAGCTCGAGACCTTACCAGCGCACCTGTTCATGAACTTCCGCCTCGTCGACGAGCACGGCCGCCAGCTCGCGATGGGGCGCCATCTCGCGGCGCTGAAGACCGATTGGGGTGCACAGGCCCGCAGTGCCTTCCAGGCGCTCGCCGCGCTGAAGATGCCGGGCGCGCTGGTGCCAACCCCAGCGCCCAAGCCATCGCCATCGCAGCCCGGGCCGCGGCGCGCGGTGCCAGCGGTGCCTGCTTCGGCGCCGGCGCCGGCGTACACCGACTGGACCTTCGGCGAGCTGCCCGAGCTGATGGAGCTTCGCCGCGGCGGCCAGAGCCTGGTGGGTTTTCCGGCGCTGGTGGATCGCGGCACGCAGGTGGAGATCGAGGTGTTCGACGAACCCGAGGTCGCCGCCGTGCGGCACCGCGCCGGCCTGCGCCGGCTGGTGGCGCTGCAGATCCGCGAGCCGCTCAGGTATCTGGAGAAGAACATCCCGGACCTGCAGCGCATGGCCGCCGCCTACATGTCGCTCGGCACGCTGGAGGATCTGCGCCAGCAGATCGTCGACGTGGCAATCGATCGCGCCTTCCTTGGCGATGTGCTGCCCACCGATGCGGCGACCTTCGCAGCCACCGTGACCCAGGGACGATCACGACTGAACCTGATCGCACAGGAGGTGGCGCGCCTGGCCGCCGCGGTGCTCGCGGACTATGGTTCGGCGACGCGCAAGCTCAAGGATGCCAAGCCGCCGAAGGACGTGGCCAACGACATCGCGGCCCAGCTGCGGCGGCTGGTGCCCAAGCGATTCATCGTCGACACTCCGTACGCGCAGCTGCAGCACCTGCCGCGCTACCTCAAGGCGATCACGCTGCGCCTGGACAAGCTGCGCGCCGACCCGGCACGCGACGCGTCCCGGCTGGCCGAGCTTCGCCCGCTCGAAGCACGCTACTGGCGGCGCGTGGCCGAGCGAAAAGGGTCCGCCGACGCGCGGCTTGACGAGTACCGCTGGCTGATTGAGGAGCTGCGTGTGAGCTTCTTTGCGCAGGAGTTGCGCACGCCGCAGCCGGTGAGCGTCAAACGCCTCGACAAGGCCTGGCAGGCGATGGAGCGCTGATCGCGACACCCCGGCCGGTGACGGTGGCTCCACCCTGATGGGAGTTCCACCGTGGCCTCGCGGCCGGCCAGGCCGCACCATCCACGTCCGCGACACCACTCCGGGGCATCTCATGCAATATGTCTACATGGCCATCGTCGGCTTCGTCGTCGGGCTGATCGCACGCGCGATCCTGCCCGGCGAGCAGAAGCTCGGCATCATCCTGACCGCGGTGCTTGGCATCGCCGGCTCGTTCGTGGCGGGCTTCATCGGCCAGGCCGTCGGTTGGTACCAGGC
>JAEUPI010000052.1 GCA_016790175.1 Burkholderiaceae bacterium
GCCGCACAGCATCGGGGCCGAGGCGCTCGCGGTGCAACTCGGCATGGACGCGTCGCAGGTGAACCATCTGCTCGATCTGGCCGAGCAGCCGGCTTCGCTGGATGTGCCGTGGGAATCCGACGGCGAGGCGCTGGTCGATCGTGTGCCGGACGGAGAGTCGTCCGACCCGCTGCAGTCCAGGCTGCATCACGAAGTGGTGCGTCTGCTCGAGCTGGGCCTGGGTGGGCTGAGTCCGCGCGAACAGGAGGTGATTGCCGGGCGCTACGGACTCGCCGATCGCGAGCCCGAGACGCTGGAGGACATTGCTGTTCGCCTGAAGCTCACACGCGAGCGCGTGCGACAGATCCAGCAGGAGGCGCTCGCCAAATTGCGCCGCCGCATGGCCCGCCAGGGCCTGGACCGCGACTCGGTGTTCTGATGTCGTCGTGGCCCGTGCTGGTATTCGACATCGAGACGATTCCCGATGTCGCCGGGCTGCGGGTTCTGCGCGACGCGCCGGCCGGCCTGAGCGACGACGAGGTGCTCGCGCAGGCGCTGGCCGAGCGCGCGGCCGAGGGCCGGAGCGACTTCCTGCCGCTTCATCTGCAGCGCGTGGTGGTCATCTCCTGCGTCTTTCGCGGTGCCGACGGGCTGCGGGTGCACTCGTTCGTCGACCGCATGCCCGGCGGCAAGAGCGAAGAAGGCCGCGTGGTGCAGCAGTTCTTCGCCACGATCGAGAAGCGTGTGCCTCAGCTCGTGAGCTGGAACGGCGGAGGCTTCGACCTGCCGGTGCTGCACTACAGGGGCCTGATGCACGGCGTGGTGGCGAGCAAGTACTGGGACTTCGGCGAAGACGACCGTGAGTTCAAGTGGAACAACTACATCTCGCGCTATCACCACCGGCATCTCGACCTGATGGATCTGCTCGCGATGTACCAGCCGCGTGCCAATGCCCCCCTGGACGCGATGGCCAAGCTGTGCGGCCTGCCGGGCAAGCTCGGCATGGACGGCTCCGCGGTACACGGCGCATGGCGCGAGGGAAGGATCGACGAGATCCGCCGGTATTGCGAGACCGACGTCATGAACACCTATGTGCTGTACTGCCGCTATCAACAGATGCGCGGCGGCCTCACGCCAGGCGAACATGCGCAGGAGATGCAGCTCGTGCGGCGCACGCTGGCGGCGAGCAATGAGCCCCATTGGGGCGACTATCTGGCGGCCTGGCCCGAGATCGCACCCTGAGGCGACGTGTGCCCTCCCGCGCCTTCGCGGGGGATGTCAGCGTTTCCCTCAGGGCGAAGGGGCCACCACGGGCGCTAGCATCCGCGCCGCAACGTGTCACAGCACCGGATGTCCAACCTCTGGGATCTCCAAGACCGCAAGCCGGCAACGATCGAAGACCTGCCGGGTGAGACCCTGCCAGCCATGTTCTGGGGTGCCGTGGCCCGCCGCGGCGAGCGCATCTGGATGCGCGAGAAGGAACTCGGCATCTGGCGCAGCTGGAGCTGGAAGCAGGCCGGCCAGGCCGTGCGCGAAATCGCGCACGGATTGATGGCGCTCGGATTCGAGCGCGGCCAGACGGCGTCGATTCAATCCAACACCGTCGTCGAATGGGTGCTGGTCGACCAGGCGGTGATGTCGTGCGGCGGCGTCAGCAACGGCATCTATCCGACGGACGCGGCAACCCAGACGCAGTACCTCTGCGAGGACTCGCGGAGCACCGTGCTGTTCGTCGAAGACGACGAGCAGCTCGACAAGGCGCTGGAAGTCCGGGCGCAGCTGCCGCTGTTGCGCAAGATCATCGTGTTCGACATGGAAGGCCTGTCGGATCTCGACGACCCGATGGTGATGAGCCTGGAGGCGCTACGTCGCTTGGGCCGCGAACACCTGGCTGCGCACCCCGGGGCGCTCGACGAACGCATCGCGGCGATACGTCCCGAAGACCTCGCGGTCCTCGTCTACACATCGGGCACGACCGGCAAACCCAAGGGCGCGATGCACCTGCACGGCGCGCTGACCTGGACGGTGCGGCAGACGGCGAAGGACCTTCCGCAGATGGAAGGCGACGAGCGCATGTGCTTCCTGCCGCTGTGCCACATCGCCGAGCGCATGGTCGGTGCGTTCTCGTCGATCTATGCCGGATCGGTGTTGAACTTCGTGGAGAACCCCGACACCGTGCCCGAGAACGTGCGCGAGATCGCGCCGACCATCTTCTTTGCGGTGCCGCGGGTGTGGGAGAAGTTCTACTCGGCGGTGATCATCCTGGTGAAGGAGGCGAGCCGGGCCCAGCAGCTGGCCTATGCCTGGGCCATCGACGTCGGTGGCCGGGTGGCCGATCGGGTGCTTGCGCAGCGGCCGGTACCCGCGGGCCTGAAGCTGCAGTTTCGCCTGGCCCGATGGCTGGTGCTGGCCAACGTGCGCAAGCTGATCGGCATCCACCGAGCCAAGTACCTGCTCACCGGCGCTGCGCCCATCGCGCCCGACCTCATTCGCTGGTACCTGTCGCTGGGTGTGCCGATGCTCGAAGGCTGGGGCATGACGGAGACCTCGGCACTGGGCACCATCAACCGGCCCGAGCGCATGCGC
>JAEUPI010000108.1 GCA_016790175.1 Burkholderiaceae bacterium
CGTGAGCGTGCCCGGCACGAAGGCCTCCTCGCCCAGTGCCGAAAACCGCAAACGCTCCGCCTGCACGCCGCTGACACCGCGCCATGCGCCGACCGCCTGCTGCAGCAACTCCACACGCGCATCGTGTCCGCGGCTCGCGAAACGGGTGCCGATCTCGCCTGTGCCTTCGACCTCGTCATGCTGGTAGCGCGTCGACGACAGGCTTCCGGACAGCTCGGCAAGGGGCCCCGCCAACTGCCAGGCCCCTGCAGTGGCGACCCGTTCGCGTCGCATGCGGATCGTCACGTCGGGCTCGACCGTCACGCCGTAGGTGTTGCGGTAGGTGTCCGCCGACAGGCCGACACGTGAGGACGAGCCGATCCATGCGCCTCCGACGGCGCCGCCGTGGCTACGCCCCGCCGAGTTGCGCACCCGCTCGGTCGGCTCCAGCGGCGTGCCGTCCTCGAGCGGCGTGTACCGCGGCACGCGCAGATCGTCGCTGTCGCGCCCGTAGGCGTCGGCGTGCCAGGCCCACGGGCCCTGCCCCGCCTCCAGAACGGCAGCACCCGATCGCTCGCGTGCGGCACCACCCAGGCGCAACTCGGCACGCCCGAGAAGGCCTCCGATGCGGTCGCGCGGTATCCGGTTGTCGATCGTGTTGACCACACCACCGGTGGCGTTGCCGCCGTACATCAGCGCGGCCGGACCACGCAACACCTCGATCCGCTCGACCACCAATGGGTCGACGGCGGGCGCGTGATCGAAGCTGAGGTTCGACGCGTCGACCGATGCGCCGCCGTTGTCGAGCAGTCGCACCCGATCGCCATCGAGGCCGCGGATCACGGGGCGACTGCTGTTCGGGCCGAAACCGGACCCGGACACTCCGGGCAGACCATCGACGGTCTCGCCGAGCGTGGCCGCCTTGCGCAAGGTGAGCGCGTCGCCGCCGAGAGTCGCGCTGGGTTGCACCGGGTCCACGCTGCGCAGCGGGTTGCCGGTGATGACGACGGTGGCTGTCGCCGGCTGCACGCCCGAGCTCGCAGCCGGCGCAGCGGTCTGCGCCTGCGCAGAGGGTGCCAGCGGTGCGGCGATGGTGCAGGCCAGCAGCATCGGTGCAGGACGTCGGACCCGACAGAGGCGACGCAGTCGGCTGGCCGTACGCATAAATGCGCCGGAGCGCAAGGGGAGGACATTCATGTTGGACTTCCATGCAGCGGCGCGCCGCGTCGCAGCGCGTCGCCGGTTCGATCGGTTCAGGATGCAGCCGGCCTGTGCGTTCGCAACGGCCGGCCGACGATGGGCTCGCTCAGGCGCGACGCGGTGGCGCGCGGGCGAGTGCCGCTTCGCTCGCTGCGCCTATCGGCTGCGACGCCGGCTCGACCCCGGGCGCGGGCGCAACGGCGAGCCGCATCGCCGGCAGCGGCATTGCCGGCAGCGGCGCATCGTGCGCAAGTTGATCGACCAGGCGACATGACGATGGGTCGTCATCGTGGTGGCTGAACAGTTCGCCGTGATGAACATGACCCCGTTCGTCGTGGGCCACGCCGTGCAGGAGCGCCAGAGTCTGCGATGCCCACAAGGCCAGCGCGCAGGCCAGCAGCGCGCACCAGCGCGCCGCGCCGGCGCGTGCAGGCTCATGCCGTCGGGCGTGAAACCGCCCGCCGTTCTTCGACAGCCGAGCAACGCCTTCCGGCATCGCGCGCGCGGGCTCAGGGCTGAGCCGGTTGCGCATCGACGACACGGTAGTACAGGCCATACGGGTCGTTGCTCAGCACCGAGAGGCGCCCTTCGACGATCACCGATTCCAGCGAGTACTTCACCGGTGTGCGCGTACGCACCTCGACCAGGCCCTCGGGACCGGCCGGCACGCAGAACGAGCAGGTGGTGGGCACCGACGACAGCAGGAAATGCCGCTGCTTCTCGCCGGGCTCCAGCGGCATCATGAAGCCTTCGATCTTGACGGTGCGATTGTTCAACGCCTGCACCGGCTGCGGAAAGATCGGCACGATCCGGTTCTTCTCGTTCTTCGTGGACACCGACGACAGCAGCTGCCACGGCACGACGCCCTCGCGCGCCACGATGGGCTTGAACGCACTGCGCGGATCGTGAAAGCCCGGGCCCTGGCCCGGAATGGGCGATCCGAGCACCGGCGATGTGGCATCGGCGCTCGGCTTGGTGGCATCGAGTGCTGCGGCACCGGCTGAGAGGGCTGCGCAGACGGCAGCGGCAACGAGTCGCAGCAGTGATTCAGTGTTCATGACGCATCCCGCAGTACTTGCCGATCGCCAGGCCCTTGCACAGGGTCTGCAACTCCTTCTGGCACTGGTCTTCGTCCTTGCCGGACTCGAGGCAGCGTGCGGCCGCCTCGTGCGCAGCGGCCATCGCGCGATGGCGCTCGATGTCCTTCTTCACATGCGCCGACAGCGGCTTGGCCGTGCCTTGGGCCCTGGGCTCGAGAGGCCAGGCAGCCAGCGCAAATGCGGCTGCGATGGCGAGCATCGGTGCGCCTGCATGGGTCCGTTGGCATGACATGTCGAACAACCTCGTCATCATGACCTCTTCACCTCGGCGACTGCAGCAGTCGCGTCACATCGAGCCGATTGGCCCGCCATGCCGGCCAGGCCGATGCCGCCAGCGCCAGCCCCAGCACGCCCACGATGCACCAAAGCTCCTCCGGCGTCCAGTACAGGCCGTGCACCGCCAGCGAGCGGTCACGCGCCAGCATCAAGCCTAGCAAATGTGTCAAGCCGTGGCCGAGCGCCAGCCCCAGCACCAGACCCAGCGCCGCCAGCCAGAGCGCCTCGGCGGTCACCAGCCAGGCCAGCCGGCCCGGAGGCGCGCCGAGCATGCGCATCATCGCCAGGTCGGGTTCGCGCTCCCGCACGGCATGGAGCAGCGCAACGAACACCGAGACGCCGGCCACCACCAGCAGCAGCACCGCGAAGCCGCGCAGCACGTCCACGCCGACCCCGATCAGGCGAAACAGCCGCGCGCTCTCGACCGCGGGCGAGGCTGCCTGCAGGGCATCTTGTGCGTTGACCCATCGTGGCAGCGTCGCCGCGGCGATCGGTGAGCGATAGGTGACCAGAAGCACCGTCACCTCGCGCTCCTCGCGCAAGGCCTTCAGGTCATCGTCGTCCTGCGCCTGGGCCTGTTCGTGCACGGCCCACACCGACTCCACGCCGGTAAGCACCAGGCGGTCGACCACGCAGTCGCATCGCGCCATCCGGCCGACCACGGTGTAAGGCGTGGCCTCGTGCGCCTCGCCATCGCGGCCCAGTCCATGCGAGCCGACGAATCGAGCGCCGACGCCCAGGCCGAGCTCGGCCGCCGCACGATCGCCCAGCACGGCCTCCAGCGGCGCGGACCAGAGCCGACCGTCGGCGGTGCGCACGCCGTAGAGACCGAGGTACTCCGACGACGTGCCGACGATGCGATAGCCGCGCAGGCTGTCGCCGAGCGCCATCGGGACCACGCGGGCCACGAGCGGATGCTCACGCAGCAACGATTCGGTCTGCAAGGGCACGTTGCCCGTCGGCACGTCGAGATGAAACACGCCCGCGAGGATCAGCTGCAGCGGGCTGCCCTTGGCTCCGACGACGAGGTCGATGCCGGCCAGATCGCGCTGCAGCGACCGCTCCACCTGCGCATCGACCGTCAGCAACAAGGTCATCGCTCCGGTGCCGAGCGCGAGAAGCGCCAGATTCAGCGCGGCCACCAGCGGTCGCGCCCACAGCAGCCGCCAGGCCAGGCCGGCCAGGCTCAAGGCGACACCTCCGCGAGCAATCGCGAAAGCCGCAATGTGCGGGCCGTCGGCAGCGCGGCCAGCACGCGGGTGTCGTGGGTGGCAATCAACAGTCCGGCACCGACCCGACCCGCCGCGTCGGTGAGCAGGTTCATCACGCCTGCGGCCGATTCATCGTCCAGGTTGGCGGTCGGCTCGTCGACCAGCAGCAATCGCGGTCGCCGCACCAGCGCTCGGGCCACGGCCACGCGCTGGCATTGGCCCATGCTGAGCTGGTGCGGATGCCGGGCGCCGAGGCCGTCGATCGCGAGTTCCTGCATCAGGCGATCAATGCGCGCACCATCGACCGGCAGGCCGACGCTGACGTAAGGCATCGCCAGGTTCTGGCGCACGGTGAGACTGGCGCTGAGGTGCAGGCGCTGCGGCACGACGCCGAGGTTTGCTCCCCGCCACGCGTCGCGTTGCGCCGGCGTCAAAGCTGTCAGATCGGTGTCGGCGACCCGCAGGTCGCCGCGTTGCGGCTCCAGCAGGCCCGATGCCAGTGCGATCAGCGTCGACTTGCCGCTGCCCGACGGCCCCGACAGCACGACGCAGGCCGCATCGCCGGCGTCGAAGTCGGGGAACGCGATCTCGGCCGCGCCCGGATAGTGGTGTCGCAGGCCGCGGATGGTGAGCATGTCAGGTCTTGCGCAGCCGCGCCGAAAAAGTGCGTTTGAACTTCTCGACCTTGGGTGCCACCACGAATGCGCAGTAGCCCTGCCCTGGATTGCGCGCGAAATAGTGCTGGTGATACGCCTCGGCTCGCGAATAGTTGGCCAGCGGAGCCAGCTCGGTGACAACGCGACCCTTCAACTGTGCATTGACCTCGGCCAGCACCTCGCGTGCCACCGATTCCTGCTCGGCATCGGTGGTGTAGATGCCCGATCGGTATTGCGTCCCGATGTCGTTGCCCTGGCGGTTGCGCGTGGTCGGGTCGTGGATGGTGAAGAAGATCTCGAGCACCTCGCGCAGGCTGATGCGCTGCCGATCGAACGTCACGCGCACGACCTCGGCATGGCCGGTCTGCCCGCTGCACACCTGCTCGTAGCTCGGCTCGGCCACGTGCCCGTTGCTGTAACCCGACTCGACGGCGATCACGCCATCGACCTGTTCGTACACGGCTTCGAGGCACCAGAAGCAGCCACCGGCCAACGTGATGACGTCGTTCATGGTCGTCCTTCAGGTAGGGTCATCGAACTGCGGCGTAGTCGCCGCAAGTGCGGTCACGCTTACAGCGCCCGCCATTGTGCCCAGCCAGACCACAGGCGGTAACAGCGGGTTTCTGCGCGGCCTTTTTTCACGCGTTGTGATCCGGGCCGCAGCGCAGAATCGCCGTCCACGATCGCTGCAGCTCGCAACAGAAGAACCTTGAACGACATCCTCGTCCTCGTCGGCGCACAGACCTGGAAGCCCGTGTTGACCGCACTGGCGCTGCCGCCGGTGCCATGGCTGCTGCTGATGCTGTTCGGCGCGCGCCTGATGTTCTGGAAGCGCTCGATCGCCTGGCTGACGATGCTGCTGAGCGCTGCGCTGATCTGGCTCAGCTGCACCTCGGCAGTGGGCGAATGGTTGGAACGGTTGATCCTGCGGCCCGCCCCTGCGCTTCAGGCCGAGCGGCTTGCCGAGATCAAGCGCGCCGTCGGCAGCGGCAAGAAGATCGCCGTCGTGATTCTCGGCGGCGGACGCGACGCGCGGGCGCCTGAGTACGCCTTGTCGCATCTGAGCGAGCCGGCCCTGTTGCGCCTTCACTATGGCGTGTGGCTGTCGCGGCAGACCGGCGCACCGATGCTGTTCTCTGGGGGCGTCGGCTATGGTCAGGCCGTGGGCGCGGCCGAGGCGGAGACGGCGGCGCGCATCGCCGAGCGCGACTACGGCCGGCCACTCACCTGGACGGAGTCGGAATCGCGCGACACACGCGAGAACGCGTCGCACAGCACAGCCATCCTGAAAGGCGCCGGCATCACCGAGATCCTGCTGGTCACGCACGGCTGGCATATGCGGCGTGCGGTTCGAGCCTTTGAACAGGAGGCGCAGCGCTCGGGCTCGGGCATCCAGGTGGTTGCTGCACCGATGGGCCTGGCGGCGTCCAGCGAAGGTGCGCTGCTGCGATGGATGCCCTCGCTGCCCGGGATGACACGCGTGCGACATGTCCTGCGCGAGGGGCTCGGGCTGTTGTTCGGCGCCTGAGCCGAATGCCACGGCCCTGAAACAGAAACCCCTCCACACCTTGCCAGTGGGAGGGGTGGGCGGGGTGGACCGCCTAGTGAAGCTCCGGAGTTTTTCGTCCGGGGCTTCTGCCGCGCAGTGACTGCACGGACTCCAATGCCTGTCACGACAGGCAAATGAAAGATACGCCTCGCCGGACGCGAAAGCAAGAGCCGGGCAGGCTCGGTCGGGTCTCAGGCCTTGCGGCCGGTCAAGCGCTCGACGAGCAGATCCATTCGCGCGCGCACCGCCGGGTCCTGGGTGATCGGCCGGCCCCATTCGCGTGACGTTTCGCCGGGCCATTTGCGCGTGGCGTCCAGCCCCATCTTCCCGCCCAGCCCGCTGGCCGGCGATGCGAAGTCGAGATAGTCGATTGGCGTCTGATCCACCAGGGTCGTGTCGCGCACCGGGTCGACGCGGGTGCTGATCGCCCAGACCACCTGTGGCCAATCGCGTACGTCGATATCGTCGTCGGTGACGATGATGAACTTGGTGTACATGAATTGGCGAAGAAAGCTCCAGATACCGAACATCAGCCGCTTGGCATGGCCCGGATAGGCCTTTCGCATGGAGATCACGGCCACACGATAGCTGCAGCCTTCGGGCGGGAGGTAGAAGTCGACGATCTCCGCGAACTGCCGCTGAAGAATCGGCACGAACACGTCGTTCAGCGCGAGCCCCAGGATGGCCGGCTCGTCGGGTGGCCGCCCCGTGTAGGTGGAGTGGTAGATCGGATTCGACCGGTGCGTGACCCGGTCGACGCGAAACAAGGGGAACCACTCCTGTTCGTTGTAGTAACCGGTGTGGTCACCGAACGGGCCCTCCAGGGCATGCAAGTAGCCACCGATGGCTTTGCATCGCACACCGTGTTCGCTGACGCACTCGACGCCATCGGCCGCCGGCGGAATGTGCCCCTCGAGCACGATTTCCGCCGTCGCCGGCACCTGCAGGGCACGACCACCGTCGCCGACGCCGGCATCGACCACTTCGGTCGGTGAACCGCGCAACAGCCCGGCGAACTGGTACTCCGAAAGACTGTCGGGAACCGGCGTCACCGCGCCGAGCGTGGTGGCCGGGTCGGCACCGAGCGCAACTGCGATCGGAAACGGCTCGCCCCGGTGGGCGAGTGCGAAATCGCGAAAGTCCAGCGCTCCCCCGCGATGCGGCAGCCAGCGCATGATTAACTCCCGTCGCCCGATCACCTGCTGCCGATAGATGCCCAGGTTCTGCCTCAACCGTGGTCGGGCAATCCGTTGGGGGCCTCGCGTGATGACGAGGCCCCAGGTGATCAAGGGTCCCGCGTCATCCGGCCAGCAGGTCTGGATCGGCCAGGTCGTCAGGTCGATCGCGTCGCCATCGAGGCGGACTTCCTGACACGGCCCATCACGACGGTGGGTGGGTCGCATGTTCCATAGGCTGCGCGCCATGTCGAGGAGCCGTCCTGCGTCCTTCAGTCCCCGGGGTGGCTCGGGTTCCTTGAGCCCTGCAAGGAGTTCGCCAATGAGCCGCAGCGCCGTGGGATCGTCGGCCCCCATCCCAAGGGCCACCCGGCTGGTGGTGCCGAACAGATTCGCGAGAACCGGCCAACGGTAACCAGCTGGATTCGTGAAAAGCACCGCCGGTCCCGCCGACTGCAGCAAGCGGTCGGCAAATGCCGTCATCTCCAGCCGCGGCGACACCGACTCGGCCACCCGCAGCAGTTCTTTGCGCTGTTCCAGCGCGTCCAGAAAGCCGCGGAGATCGGGATACCTCAAGATTTTTGTCTAAGAGTATTAGGTCTTATGATTGACCAGTTATTTGTGGGATCCATAGAATTCGGCCGCATCGACAGCTCAAGGGTTTACCCGATGGGCTGGAGCTATGGAACTCTCGATCCGGCCGGCGCATTATGTTCGGCATGGCGAGCGGGCCGAAGACCCACCGAGAACCTCGTCACACACTCAGCAGTGCGCACGTGAACGATAAACCCGTCCGACACCGAATGAACACCGTGGCTCGAGCCTGCGCTCGCGCCGCGGGTACGTTCACGCGCGATGTCGGCATGGGCATGCTCGAGGTCAGCCACAACAGCCTGGCCATGGTGGGCTTGGCGGTGGTGGTCGGTGCGCTCGCGTTTTCCACAGTCAGGCCAGACCTGCGAGCGGGCGCCGAGCGGCACGCGCTCGACTGGCTGCTGGCCCGCCAGGAAGCCCGCGAAACGGCCCAGGGCGCGCTGCCGAAGGACCCAGCCGCACCCGATGCGGTCACGCGGGCCACGGCGGCCGATCCGTCGCAGTTGCCTCGTCAGCAGGCGTCGGTGGCCGGTTGGCTGGCGCGCCGCTACCGCGTGGCGCCCGAACCGATCAGCCGCCTGGTGCAAGAGGCTTGGACGGTGGGCGTGCGCGTCGGTCTGGATCCGACATTGATACTGGCCATCATGGCCATCGAGTCGAGCTTCAACCCGTTTGCGCAGAGTCCTGTCGGGGCTCAGGGCCTGATGCAGGTGATGACCCGTGTGCACGACGAGAAGTACGAACCTTACGGCGGCATTCACGCTGCGTTCGACCCGGTGACCAACCTTCGTGTCGGCGTGCAAGTGCTCAAGGAGTGCATTGCTCGCGCCGGCAGCCTGGAAGACGGCCTGAAGTACTACGTGGGAGCCGCAAACCTCGCCGATGACGGGGGCTATGTCGCCAAGGTTCTTGCCGAACAGGGTCACCTGCGAAAAGTGGCCGAAGGCAAGGTCGTGGCCGTGAACGCACCGCTGCCCGTACCCGTGCCTGCCGTTGCGCCCAGCCGCCCGATGTCGACGATACAGGAGCCGGTGCAGCCGCCCGCGAGCCAGGCGCCGCAGACGCCCGAAGACGACAAGACCGAGGAACGCGTGGCGCTGCTGCGGTCACGCTGACCCGTCGCCACTCGCTTTCGGCTTGGTTGGCCGGTTCTGGCGCACTCGGGGCGTCGGCTAGACTTCCCTTCTCGCGCAACTGGCGACTGCGCCCCGAGCAACCGGGGCCCGAGGTGGGACACCACCGGGGAGCGCGACCGGCACTCTTGCCGGGTTCCGCCGTTCGCCTGGGCAGCCCGAGCCATGCGCGGCCATCGTGCCGGAGGCATGCCTCGTCGGCAGACCAACCGCAGCGACAGGCCATAACACCATGTTCGATCGCAAGACGCACACCCTCGCCGATGTGGACCCGCAGATCTGGGCGACGATCAACGCCGAAAACCAGCGCCAGGAAGATCACATCGAACTGATCGCATCGGAGAACTACGCATCGCCGGCCGTGATGGCGGCGCAGGGCTCGCAACTGACCAACAAGTACGCCGAAGGCTATCCCGGCAAGCGCTACTACGGCGGCTGCGAACATGTCGATGTCGTCGAACAGCTTGCGATCGATCGCGCCAAGCAGATCTTCGGTGCCGAGCATGCCAACGTGCAGCCGAACTCGGGCTCGCAGGCCAATCAGGGCGTGTTCTTCGGCCTGCTGCAGCCCGGCGACACGATCATGGGCATGAGCCTGGCCGAAGGCGGCCACCTCACTCACGGCATGCCGCTGAACATGAGCGGCAAGTGGTTCAAGGTCGTGAGCTATGGGTTGAACGGCCGCGAAGAGATCGACTACGACGCGATGCAGCGCCTGGCGCAGACGCACCGCCCAAAGCTCATCATCGCCGGCGCCTCGGCCTACTCGCTGCAGATCGACTTCGCGCGCTTCGCGAGCGTCGCCCGTGAAATCGGCGCGATCTTCATGGTCGACATGGCGCACTATGCCGGGCTGATCGCCGCCGGCGTCTACCCCAACCCCGTTCCGCATGCCGATGTGGTGACCTCCACCACCCACAAGACGCTGCGCGGGCCGCGCGGCGGCCTGATCCTGATGAAAGACGCGACCGCCAAGGCGATCAACAGCGCCATCTTCCCCGGCATCCAGGGCGGCCCGCTGATGCACGTGATCGCGGCCAAGGCGGTGGCTTTCCAGGAGGCGCTGTCGCCGGACTTCAAGCGCTACCAGCAACAGGTGGTCCGCAACGCCGCGGCGATGGCCGCGACACTCGCCTCGCGTGGGCTGCGCATCGTCTCGGGGCGCACCGAAAGTCACGTGATGCTGGTCGACCTGCGCGCCAAGCAGATCACCGGCAAGGACGCCGAAGCTGTGCTCGGACAGGCTCACATCACCTGCAACAAGAATGCGATCCCGAACGACCCACAGAAGCCGATGGTCACGAGCGGCATCCGCCTGGGCTCGCCGGCGATGACCACCCGCGGCTTCGGCGAGCCCGAGGCCGTGAAGACGGCCCACCTCATTGCCGACGTGCTGGACGCGCCGCAGGACGCCGCACGCATCGCAGCCGTGCGCGAGCAGGTCGGCGCGCTGACGCGCGCGTTCCCGGTCTATCGCTGACGCGCGCCCCAGCGCGATCGCCGTACGCCATGCGCTGTCCGTTCTGCAGCCACGACGAGTCCCAGGTCGTCGAGACCCGCGAGTCGGATGAAGGCGATGTGATCCGCCGGCGCCGGCGCTGCCTCGGCTGCGACAAGCGCTTCACGACCTACGAACGCGCCGAGGTCTCGCTGCCGGCGATCGAGAAGAAGGATGGCTCGCGCGTCGAGTTCGACCTCGCCAAGCTGCGCGCATCGATGCAGCTGGCGCTGCGCAAGCGTCCGGTCAGCACCGAACAACTCGACGCGGCGCTCGATCGCATCCAGGACAAGCTCAGGGCCACCGGCGCGCGCGAAGTCAGCAGCGCCCGCGTCGGCGAGCTGGTGATGCGCGAGCTCAAGCGCCTCGACAAGGTGGCCTACGTCAGGTTCGCTTCGGTGTACCGCAGCTTCGAAGACGTCGACGAGTTCCGCCGGCTGATCCGCGACATCTGAGCGTTCTCGACGCCGGCCCGATGCGTCGGCCCACCGCGAGCCGCCGCAAACACCGCGGCGGCACGCCCTGCGAGGCTCCCCCGACCGGGTGCCCCCATCCGGGTCCACCGCTGGTGGCGTGGGTCCGAGCCCACCAGCGGGCGAAGCGGCGCGGCAGCGTGATTCCTACAGTGGTCTGCATCCCAACCCCGCACGACAGGAGCAGACCATGAACACCCCTCGCATACTCCGCAGCCGCCAACGCGGCGTCAGCGCCGTCGAAGCCATGATCGTCATCGCCATCATCGGCATCCTTGCCGGCGTGACCATGCCCGAGCTCGAGCCCCTGCGCGAACGCGCGGAGCTGCTGGGTCTGGCCTCGCAGGTCGAGACCGATGTACACCTTGCGCGCAGCGAGGCCGTGTCGCGCAATCGGACCGTCCGTCTCACGGTTCGGGCGACGAATGGCGCGACCTGCTACCTGGTACACGAAGGCCCTGCACCGTCGTGCACCTGCCTCGATGTCGCCGGCGGACGATGCAACGCGCCGGGCGTGATCCGGACTCTGGGCCTGCCGGCAGACGGCCGCGTGCAGTTGCGGGCCAACACCGGCAGCCTGACCTTCGACCCGCTGAAGGGGACCGTCACGCCGGCCGCCACGCTGCGGGCCGAAGCGCGCACGGGCCACACGGTTCACCAGGTGGTGAGCCTGCTGGGTCGCGTGCGCAGTTGCAGCCCGGGCGGCAGCGCCACGCTCGGCATGCCGGCTTGTTGATTCAGACGGGTCGACGAGCGGTCGCCGGCGGTTGATGAGCGGCCGTTCGTCCTCTTCGTCGAAATCGGACGGTTACAGATAATCGTGACATGCGTCACAGCCCACGAGCCGAACGCTTCGATGAGGGATTCACCCTGATCGAGCTGATGATCGTGGTGGCGCTCGCCGCCTTGCTGCTGACGATTGCGCTGCCGATGTACCAGGAGTCGACGCGCAAGGGGCGCCGTGCCGAGGCCGTCGCGGCGCTGACCCAGCTGTCGCAGGCTCAGGAGCGGTATCGGGCCAACAACACCGCGTATGCCACGACGTTCGCGGCCATGGTGCCGCAGCCTGCCAGCTCGACGCCGCACTACACGCTGAACATCGCTGCCGCGGCGGCGAGCAGCTACACGCTGACCGCCACGGCCAAGGCCACGTCACCTCAGTTTGCCGACACGAACTGCCGCGTGTTGTCGCTGGCCGCCGCGGCCGGCAATATGGTGTACGAGTCGACCGACGCCGGCGGAACCGTCGACACCACCAACGCCAAGCGCTGCTGGGCGCGCTGACCCTCATGCCACGCTCGCACGGTGTCACGATGATCGAGCTGTTGATCGTGCTCGTCGTGCTGGGCGTGCTCGCCGCCGTGGTCGGCCCGTCGTTCCGGGGCATGATGGTGCGCCAGCGCGTGCAGGGCGTCCACGACCAGCTGGTCACCGACCTGCAGCTGGCGCGCTCGGAGCTGGCCGCACGGGCGAACGCGACAGCGCCGACCGATGTGGCCGTCACCTTCGGCGGCAATGCGGCACTGAGCTGCTACACGATCCACACCGCCGGTGCCGCTTGTGACTGCACCGCCGCGCCAGGTTCGGCCTGCGCGCCGGGCGCCCAAGAGATCAGGACCGTGCAGATCCAGCGCGCGCAGGGCATCAGCCTCGCGGCATCGAGCACCAGCGGCACGGTTCTCCGGTTCCAGCCACCGCAAGGCACGATCACACCGACCGACCTGACCGTCACCGTGTCAGGCGACCCGAGCGGCCAGCTGCGCACGCAGCTGAGCGTGGTGGGCCGCCCGAGCGTCTGCTCGCCCGACGGCTCGATGAAAGGAGTTCCCACATGTTGATGCATGGAACGGATCGCGCGCACCCCGCACGTCGACAACGCGGACTGTCGCTCGTGGAGCTGATGGTCGGCGTCGCCGTCGGATTGTTCGTGGTGGCTGGCGCCACGATGCTGGTGGCCAACCAGCTCGGCGACAACCGCCGCCTGCTGCTCGAAACGCAGATCCAGCAGGATCTGCGCGCCGCCGCCGACATCGTCGCGCGCGATATCCGGCGTTCCGGTTACTGGGGTGCCGCGCAGACCGGCGTCTGGTACGCCGGCTCGCCTGGTGTGACCGCGAATCCGTACACCAACCTGGCGCCTGCCGTCAGCGGCAGCGCGGCCAGCAGCGTGGCCTTCAACTACTCGCGCGGTGTCGAGAACAACACGATTGACGCCGCCGAGCAGTCGGGCTTCCAGCTCAGCAATGGCGTGATCCAGATGCGCGTCGGCGGCAATTGGCAACCGCTGACCGACGACCGCACGTTGCGCATCACGAACTTCCAGGCCACGATGACGGCAAACCCGATCACGTTGTCGTGCTTCCTGCCCTGCGGCGCGATGGCCAACTGCCCGCCGACCCAGACGGTGCGTGAAGTCGAAGTCGTGATCGAGGGCCGGGCCGTGGCCGACGCCAACGTGCGGCGCTCGGTGCGCAGCAACGTGCGGCTGCGCAACGATCTGGTCGCCGGCGCCTGCCCCACCTGATGCGGGAGACAGCCATGCAGACCCAGATTTACCGCTCCTCGCATCGGCAACGCGGCGCTGCCGCGCTGCTGGTGGTCGTCGTGCTGTTCTTCATCCTCGCGCTCGTGTCCGCCTACGCGAGCCGCAACCTGATCTTCGAGCAGCGCATCTCGGCCAACAACCAGCGCGCCACGCAGGCCTTCGAGGTCGCCGAGGCGGGTGTCGAGTTTGCGATCGCGTCGTTGGGAGCGGGACGTGTCGACGCTGCCTGTGTCGCGACCACCAATACGGCCTACACGTCGTTCCGCCAACGCCACGTGACGGTCGACAGCACGGGTACCTTCAGCGTGGCGCCGGCGCAGACCAACCGTCGACCGACCTGCATGGTGCTGGCCGCCGGCACCGACTGCAGCTGCCCGGACGGCAATCCCTCGCTGGTGGTGCCTGTGGGCACTGCTGTGGCGCCGACATTCCAGCTGCGTTTCGACGCCCCCGTCGCGCAGCCGGGCGTGGTGCGCGTGACCTCGCGTGGCTGCAGCAGCATCGGCACGCAGTGTTATGCGGGTGCTGCGGCCGCCGCCGATGCCGAAGCCGAGGTGTCAGTCCTGCTCGGCCTGAACTCGGCACTGGCGACGCCGCCGAGCGCGGCACTCACCGCGAAGGGCAGCGTCAACCTCAGCGGCGGCGGCGCCTCGATCGCCAACACCGACGCACCGAGCGGCGGCATTACCGTCAATGCCGGCGGCGCGCTCAACAACGCGGGCGCAGCCACGCTGCGTGGCCTGCCCGGCACGCCACCCGCGAATACCGTGCAGGCGAACGACAACTCGCTGTCGGTCCTCACCGCGGACAGCCTGTTCGTTTCGTTGTTCGGCATGGACCGCGCGACCTACCGCTCCCAGCCGGCCGTCGTGCGTGTGACCTGCGGCGCCGACTGCGACCTGCAGATCGCGCAGGCGGTATCCGACAACCCCGGCCGCGTCGTGTGGGCCGAAGGCGACGTCACTTTCGATGCCAACCGCGTGCTCGGCACGGCGGCCGAACCGGTGCTGTTGTTCGTGCGGGGCAACGTCACCGTGTCGGCCAATCTGCAACTGACGGGCATGCTGTACCTGCACTCGGCAGGGGGCGCCAACACGCTGAGCGTCACGGCGGGGACTACACAGCTGTTCGGCGCGGTCGTGACCGAGGGCGCACTCACGGTCACCGGCGCGCCGACGATCTCGTTCGATCCGGCCATCCTGCGCACGATCGGTCTGACCCAGGGCTCGCTCGTGCGCATTCCTGGGAGCTGGCGCGACTTCGCGGCAGGGAGCTGAGCATGACGATGCAACACCCATCCCAACGCTCCCGTGGCGTCTCACTGATCGAGGCGATGGTCGCACTGGCGATCATGGGTTTCGGCATGCTCGCGGTCGTCGGCGTACAGGCCACGCTGCGGCTGAATGCCGACATCGCCAAACAGCGCTCCGAGGCGACGCGCCTCGCGCAGGAGGCGATGGAGGATCAACGGGCGTTCCGGCCCATCGACGCCACGGCCGGTCAGTTCGCATTTGCCGACATTGCGACTTCGGCGCCGCAGACGGTGACGCTGCCGACGACGAACACGACCTACACCGTCAGCCGCGACGTGGTGGAGTACGGCAATCCGCCGTCGAAGGCGTTGACGGTCACCGTGGCCTGGAACGACCGTACCGGGCAGGGACAACAGGTGCTGCTGCGCAGCGTGATCGCGGCCGCGGCCCCCGCGCTGTCCGGCACGTTGGCCGTGCGGCCCGGCGCCGCGGGCGGCGGCCCGGTGCGCCGGCCGTTCGCCCGGCATCCGACCATTCCGGTGCAGGCCAAGGACTTCGGCACGGGGCGCAGTGCGTTCGTGCCGCCCTGGCAGTCGCGTTACGTGTTCGTGTTCAACAACATCACCGGCGTCATCACCGGCGTGTGCGACTTCGGATTCTGGGCGTCGGGCCTGACCAACGACACGATCACGCCGTCCGACGTGGCCTCGTGCGATGACAACACGCAGGCGCAGTTGCTGAGCGGCTTCGTTCGCTTCTGGCGCACAACGAGCGGCCCGGATCTCGTTGCGGCCGATGTCGAGAACCCGCCGGGGCCGGCGCTTCGCCTGCGCATGAGGCTCACGCTCACCAGCACCGGTCACCCGACCGGGTCGTTCTGCATCGACGACGCCGGCGGCTCGTCGACGCCGCTGTTCAACCAGACGCTGCTGTTCGTCAGCTACTTCTGCGTGATCCAGTCGAACACACCCGCGTTGTGGTCGGGAACGACCGAAGTCGAGGCGCAGAACACCAACACATCCGGTGGCGACATCGACTGGCGCATCAGCGACAGCACGTCGGGTCCGAGCGATGAACCGCCGTTCCGCATCTGCCGCTACACACCGGCCACGAGCGACGCCGACACCGTGCCCAATCGCGATCATCCGCGCAACTACGCCGATGTCAGCGGCAACCTCACCGATCAGAACTTCGTTGCCATTCCGACGCAGAAGCACTGCCCGACCGACGCGGCCGCAAATCCGACCACCGGCGACCTGGTCAACAGCAACACACTGCAGCACCAGCCGGCGCCCTGAGCGATGCCGCTCGACGAGCACGACCTGCAGCAACTGCAGCGGGCGCTGGAGCTGGCCGAATCGGCCATCGGTCGCAGCGACCCCAATCCACGCGTCGGCTGCGTGCTGCACGACGCCCAGGGCCGTCTGGCCGGCGTGGGTGCCACACAGGCAGCGGGTTCCGACCATGCCGAGGTCGTGGCGTTGCGGCAGGCGCAGGAGCGGCAGATTCCGGTGGGCGGCGGCACGGCCTGGGTGTCGCTCGAACCCTGCTCGCATCACGGTCGCACACCGCCATGCTGCGAAGCGCTCGAACGGGCCGGCGTCGCCCGCGTGGTTGTCGCCTCGGTAGACCCGAACCCGCTGGTCGCCGGTGGCGGCATCGCCCGGCTGCGTGCGGCAGGCATCCGCGTCGATGTGGCCGACGGCGCCGTCGCACGTCAAGCGCGCGAGCTGAACATCGGCTTCTTCTCACGCATGGTCCGGCGCACGCCCTGGGTGCGATTGAAGATCGCTGCGTCGCTCGACGGCAAGACCGCGATGAGCGATGGCGAAAGCCAATGGATCACCGACGAAGCCGCGCGCGCCGATGGCCATGGCTGGCGCCGTCGCGCCGGCGCGGTGCTCACCGGCGCCGGCACCGTGCAGCAGGACAACCCGCGACTGGACGTCCGATCGGTGCCCACCGAGCGTCAACCGCTGCGCGTGGTCGTCGATTCGCGTCTGCAATGCCCGCCGGCGTCGCGCATCTTCGATGCACCGGGCTCGGTGCTCGTGTACTGCACGCGGGCACAAGGCCCGGCGGCCGATGCGCTGCGGCGGCGGGGTGTCGAGCTCGCCGAGCAGCCCGGTCCGCACGACAAGGTGGATCTTCCGGCCATGCTGGCCGACCTGGCTGCGCGCGGCATCAACGAGCTGCACGTGGAGTCCGGCGAACGGCTCAACGCATCGTTCCTGCGCGAGAGCCTGGTCGACGAGTTGTTGCTGTACCTCGCGCCACGGCTGATCGGCACCGGTCGCGACATGTTCGCCGGCGCCGCCTTCACCGGCCTCGCACAGACGCCCGAGCTGCGCATCTTCGAGGCCACGATGATCGGCCGCGACTTGCGCCTCGTCGCACGGGTCGCTGGGCGCGACGCCTTTCTGGCCTGAGACAATTGCGGCCATGTTCACCGGGATCATCACCGCCATCGGCGAAATCGTCGACGTCCAAGCACTCGGCACGTCGGCCGCACATGGCAAACGGCTGCGGGTCCGCACACCCGAGGCCTATCTGGCTCGCGTGCAGCTCGGCGACAGCATGGCACTGAATGGTGCCTGCATGACGGTCACCGCATTCGACGCGGCCGCCTCGTGGTTCGAGATCGAGATCTCGGCCGAGAGCCTGGCCCGCACGGCCGGACTGGACGCTCCGGGCGCCGTCAATCTCGAGCTCGCGCTTCGCGCCGACGACCGTCTTGGTGGTCACTGGGTCACCGGCCATGTCGACGGTCTGGGCCGGGTGGCGGCGTTCGAGCCGGTGGGCGAGTCGTGGCGCCTGGCCGTGCGGGTTCCGCGCACGCTTGCCGCCTACATGGCCGTCAAGGGATCCGTCGTCGTGCAGGGCGCCAGCCTGACGATCAATCGCGTCACTGACCTGCCCGATGCCTGCGAGGTGGAGATCAATCTCATTGCGCACACGCTGCAGTGCACCACGCTCGGAAGTCTGCGCGTCGGTCAGGCCGTGAACATCGAAGTCGACCTGATCGCGCGATATGTGGCGCGCATCCTCGAGGTTCGGGCCACCGGCGCAGCGGAATCCCCGAACTGAAGGGATGAACTAGGGGGCATTCACGCTGCACATCCTCAATCGAACGCAAGTTGAAACAAAAACGACGTCGCGCTGGCCGATACTTCGGGGCATGACGCAGTGCACGCCACGCAGCGGGCACTAGAGGGAGATTTCCTCACCATGCAGGACTTCGACGACTCAACCCTGTGGCGGATCAGCGAGTTCGAGCGCGTCCGCTACCAGACCGGCAACAGCGGCTATGTACGGCTCGGTGGGCCGACGGTGCTGCCCACCACGCTGGTCAGCGAACTGGCCAAGCTCGAATACTCCGCCACCGGGTCCGAACCGCTCGAGGTCATCGCGGCTTGCATGCGGCATCGCGAGCCTGCACTCATCTACATGCAGCACATCGGCCTGATCTGGCCGATCACGATCTTCCCGCGCGAACGCCTGTATCACTCGCCTCGCGACCTGACGCCCGAACTCGCCAGGGGCGTGCGAGAGCTCAAGGTGCACAGCGTCGAGCCGCCCGGCGTGCGGGCGCCCGGCCATTTCATGACCGAGCGCGTGGCCGAGGAAAAGCACTACCGCCCGCTCGATCCGCTGCTGTGGAACCTCGGCCTCATGGGCCCGCGCGGCACGCTGCTCGACGAGATCAGCGGCAATGCGGCCTATCGCGTGGCACCCGACTTTCACGTCGGCACGCTGCCCATGTCCGGCGCCATCGGGCCGGCGTTCCAGCGGCTGCGACACGAGGCCGCATCGCTGAAGAGCATCTCGAAGTGGCCCGGCATGAACCTGGACCGCGCGATCCGCCTGCTCAACGCGCTGTACCTGTTGTCGGGGCTGATGGTGCTGCGCATGCATCCGGCCGCACGCAAGGAGCCGACGGCGGGCGTGAGTTCGGGCTTCTTCGGCTGGATCCGCAAGAGCCGCTGATCGATCTGCGGCAACGCCTGCCGGCGCCTGCAGGGGCAGCCAGTGCACGCATGGCGGTCGCCCGCGCGATGGTGTGCCGGCACCCCCCGCCTACAATCGGCACATGCCGATCGCACCGATACCGGAGCTCGTGACCGAACTCGCCGCCGGCCGGATGATCATCCTGGTCGACGAAGAGGACCGCGAGAACGAGGGTGACCTGATCCTCGCGGCCGATCACGTCAGCGCCGAAGGCATCAACTTCATGGCCAAGCATGGCCGCGGGCTGATCTGCCTGACCCTGACGCGCGAGCGTTGCGAGCGCCTGGCCCTACCGCCGATGACGGCGCGCAACGGCACGGCGCATGGCACCGCCTTCACGGTGTCGATCGAGGCCGCCCGCGGCGTGACCACCGGGATCTCGGCGGCCGATCGGGCGCGCACCGTGCAGGCTGCCGTGGCCCGGGACGCGCGGCCGAGCGACCTGGTGCAACCGGGCCACATCTTTCCGCTGCAGGCCCAGGAGGGCGGCGTGCTGATGCGCGCCGGGCATACCGAGGCCGGCTGCGATCTCGCTGCAATGGCCGGCCTGACGCCCGCCTCGGTGATCTGCGAGATCATGAACGACGACGGCAGCATGGCGCGCCTGCCCGATCTGGAACGGTTCGCGAAGACCCATGCCCTGAAGATCGGCACCATCGCCGACCTGATCGCGTTTCGCAGCCATAACGAATCGCTGATCGAGCGTCGTGGTGAACGCGAGATGGTCACGCCGGCAGGCAGGTTCACCTGCACCGTCTTCCGCGATCGGGCGCACGGCCTGCATCTGGCGCTGGTCAAGGGCCGCTGGCAGCCGGGCGACGAGGTGTTGGTGCGTGTCCACGAACCGTTCACGGCGATGGATCTGCTCGACATCGGCGCCGCACGGCACTCCTGGCCGCTGCACGCCGCGCTCGAGCGCCTGCAGCACGCGCCCTGCGGCGTGGCCGTGCTGTTGAACTGCAGCCACGACGCGGCCCGCCTGCTGCCGTTGCTGGAGCCGGCTGGCGCCGGCGATGAGCGTAGCGCCGGCAGCGCCGCCGACCTGCGCACCTACGGCATCGGTGCCCAGATCCTGCGTGAACTCGGCGTCACGCGCATGCGGCTGCTCGGCAGCCCGCGGCGCATGCCCAGCATGGCCGGCTATGGCCTTGAAGTCACCGCATTCGAAGCCCTGAAGGACTGACGAGAACCGACATGCAGCATGCCGACCAGGGCGACGACGACGCCGACAAGCTCGATGGCGAAGGCCTCGTCATCGGCATCGTGCAGGCACGCTTCAATGCCAGCATCACCGACAAGCTGGCCCAGGCGTGCCGCTACGAGCTCGGCGCCTTGGGCGTCACGGACAAGCACATCGTGCATGTCAGGGTACCCGGCGCACTCGAGATCCCGGTCACCTTGAAGACCATGGCCGACAGCGACGACTTCGATGCGCTGATCGCCATCGGCTGCGTGATCCGCGGCGAGACCTACCACTTCGAGCTGGTGGCCAACGAGAGCGGCGCCGGCGTCACGCGCGTGGCCCTGGACCACCAGATCCCGGTGGCCAATGCCATTCTCACGGTCGACACGGAAGCCCAGGCCTGGGAACGGGTGGAGGACAAGGGCCGCGATGCCGCCCGCGTCGCCGTCGAGATGGCCAATCTGCTGGCCGACCTGTAGTGGCTGCCGCCGGAAAGTCTGCCGCGTCGTCCCGCCGTGTTGGCGCCCGCTCGGCGCGCCGCCGGTCGCGCGAGTTCGCGCTGCAGGGGCTGTACGAGTGGCTGGTCGGCCGTGGCGAACCAGCCGCCATCGACGCCCACATGCGCGAGCAGGAGGGCTTCGAGCGCAGCGACAGCGTGCACTTCGACGCGCTGCTGCACGGCTGCACACGCGAACACACCGAGCTCGATGCCCTGCTTGCGCGCCACATCGACCGCAAGACCAGCGAGCTCTCCCCAGTGGAGCATGCGGTGCTGCTGATCGGCGCGTACGAACTGCGGCATTGCGTCGACGTGCCGTACAAGGTCGCGATCAACGAGGCCGTCGAGTTGGCCAAGGCCTTCGGGGGCACCGACGGCCACAAGTACGTCAACGGCGTGCTTGACAAGCTGGCACCTTCGCTGCGTGAGACCGAGGTGAGCGCGACGCGAGCGGCTCGGACCCCCCCCGAACGCTAAACGCACGATGAAGGTCGCCCGCCGGCTCGATCACATCGAGCCCTTCTACGTGATGGAGTGCGCCAAGATCGCATCGGGCATTGCCGAGAGCCCGGCCTGCGATCCGGCTCAAGGCGGCACGCCGATGATCTGGCTGAACATCGGCGAGCCCGACTTCGGCGCGGCGCCGCTGGTGCGCGAGGCGGCACAACGCCTGATCGCCGACGGTCGCACGGCCTACACGCAGGCCACCGGCATTCCCGAACTGCGCGAGGCGATCGCCGCTTGGTACGCACAGCGATTCGGCGTGCAAGTCGATCCGGCGCGCATCGTCGTCACGGCCGGCGCGTCGGCGGCGCTGCAGCTGTTGTGTGCCGCACTGTTCGAGGCCGGCGACGACGTGTTGATGCCCGACCCTTGTTATCCGTGCAACCGGCATTTCGTGGCCGCGGTCGATGCGCGGCCGGTGCTGCTGACCACCGACGCCGCATCGCGCTTCCAGCTCGATGCCGCAGCGGTGGACGCCGCCTGGTCGGCTCAGACACGCGGTGTGCTGCTCGCCTCGCCATCGAATCCGACCGGCACCTCGATCGCCCGCGACGAACTCCGGCGCATTGTCGACATCACGCGTCGACGGCGCGGCGTGTGCGTCGTCGACGAGATCTACCTCGGGCTGAGTTACGAAGAGGCCTTTGGCCACAGTGTGCTCGAGGCCGGCGGCGACGATGAAGACGCCATCGTCTCGGTCAACAGCTTCTCCAAGTACTTCGGCATGACCGGCTGGCGGCTCGGCTGGCTGGTGCTGCCGCCATCGCTGGTGGCCCCGGTGGAACGGCTGGCGCAGAACCTCTACATCTGCCCGTCGACGATCGCTCAGCATGCGGCGCTCGCGTGCTTCGAACCCGATTCGATCGCCGAATTCGAACGGCGCCGGGCCGAGTTGCACCGCCGACGCGACTATGTCGTGCAGGCGCTGGCCGGGCTGGGTCTGCCCACACCGGTGGTGCCGGACGGTGCGTTCTATGCGTATGCCGACTGCTCGCGCCACAGCGACGACAGCTGGGCTTTCTGCATCGACCTGATGCATCGCGCCCATGTGGCGCTGACCCCGGGGCGCGACTTCGGCAGCCACGACACAAAACGGTATCTGCGGCTGTCGTTCTCCAACTCGATGGAGCAACTGCAAGAGGCCATGCATCGGCTGCACCGGGCGCTGTGACAAATCGGCCCCGACCGCCCCACGGTCGGTGACAGAGCGTTACTCCTGCACGCCCGGCCACGCATCTTGTCGCGCGGGCGCGCCTTTCAGCGCCTAAGCTCACCAGTTGATATGAGCTCCAGCGAACCGCCGGGTCCGCCCACTGCGGGCACGCCCGCACGGGCCCCGACCCCTGTCGACCTGAATCCGGAACAGCCTTCGCAGGCGGCGGCCGGAACCGACTCGTCCGCGCCGGATTCCGCACCCGACACGTCGCAGCCCCAGGCAGCGACGATCGGCCACATCGGCCGCTATGCGCTGAAGCAGCGGCTCGGCGAAGGTGGTCTTGGCACGGTCTACGCGGCCTACGACCCGATCCTGTCGCGCACCATCGCCGTCAAGACGTTGCATCTGAGTGCGGTGGAAGGCGACCGTGCGGCGCTCGATGCGCTGTTCCTCAACGAGGCACGGGCCGCGGCCGGCCTGAATCACCCGAACATCGTCACGGTCTACGACGCGGGCCTGTCCGAGCAGGGTGTCTACATCGCGATGGAGCGCCTGCGCGGTCGCGATCTGCGCCAGCTGCTGGCCAACGGCTGGCACCCCGACATCGTGCAGGCCGCGCAGATCGTCCGCCGCGTGGCCGATGCACTGTCCTATGCGCACAGCAAGGGCGTGATCCACTGCGACATCAAGCCGGCCAATATCTTCATGGTCGGGCGCACCTTGCCCAAGGTGGTGGACTTCGGCATCGCGCGGGTGGCGCATGGTCAGGCCATTCCGGCGCTGGAGGGCGTGGTGGCCGGATCGCCGCACTACCTGGCGCCCGAACAACTGCGCGGCGAAACCATCGACCGGCGTTGCGATGTGTATTCACTGGGCGTCGTGATGTACGAGCTGCTCGCACAGCGCAAGGCGTTCACCGGCCAGTCGCTGCCCGAGATCGTCGAGGCGGTCGAGCGCGGCAACGCGCCGGCCGTGTGCGACCTCCGGCCCGAAGTGCCGGCGTCGCTGTCGCGCATCGTGCAACAGGCGATGGCGCGCGAGCCGGCCCAGCGCTACCGGTCTGCGCGGGTGTTTGCCCGCGAGCTGCGCGATTGGATCGATCAGGAAGGCGCGGAGCTTGCCGACGAAACGCCGTCTGCGAACCCGTGGCTCGCACCGCGGCGCCTGGCCGCCGTTGCCGCGTCGCTGGTCGTCGTGGGTGTGCTGGCCTGGGGCCTGCGAGACGCAACCCGGGTCGATGCGACCGACATCGCTGCCACCCCGGGAACAACGACGGCCGTGGTCGCCGACCCTGCACCTGTGGCCGCGTCGAACGCAGCCGGGTCCGTTGTCGCGGTGACCACGGCAGCCGCTGCGGCGTCAGTGCCCGCGGCACCGGCCACATCGACGGTCGCAGTGGCACAACCGGTGACCGAGAAGGTCAAGCCCGCGACACCCAGGCCGCGCGCTGCTCCCGACACGCATCGAGAGCGAGCCAAAGCGCCGGCCAAGACCGCGGTCGCCACCAAGCCGGACAGCGCAGCGCCGCCGACCGGTGTGGTGCAACTGGCCATCAGCCCATGGGGCCGGGTCGAGGTCAACGGTTCGTCGGCCGGCATCACCCCGCCGATGGCCAAGCTCACGCTGCCCGCCGGCGAGCATGTGGTGACCGTGCGCAACGAGGACTTTCCGCCCTACACCGCACGCGTCAAGGTCACACCCAACGAGCCGGTGACCGTGCGGCACCGCTTCGGCTCCTGAAGACATGGACATCAAGTCCCTGCTGTACGCCGCCCTGGCGACCGCTGTGCTCGGCGGCTGCGCGGTGCCGCCGGCTCAACCGGTGGGCCTGGTCGACGTGATCGAACGCCCTGCCGAGCGCGCGCTGCTGACCGGCATGCGCGCCTACGACGACGCGCAGTATCCACAGGCCGAACGTGCGCTCACCACCGCGCTCGGCGCGGGCCTCGCGAGTCCGCGCGACCGCGCCAGCGCACACAAGCTGCTGGCCTTCATCTATTGCAGCAGCGCGCGGATCAACGAGTGCGAGGCTGCGTTCCGCGCGGCGCGCCAGGCCGACCCGACGTTCGCGCTCAGCCGCTCCGAGGCGGGACACCCCGCCTGGGGCCCGGTGTACCGCCGCACCACGAATTGACACATCCGCGGCACGCGGCGCCGACGCCCGGCGAGGTCGAATCGGCCGAGGGCCTCACGTATCATCCGCGGGTCCATGACGAGCCCCGCCACGCGCCCGTTCGCCCACCCGATCCGCGTCTACTGGGAAGACACCGACGCCGGCGGCATCGTCTACTACGCGAACTACCTGAAGTACTTCGAACGCGCGCGCACCGAGTGGTTGCGCAACCTCGGCATCGAGCAGCAGACGTTGCGCGAGCATACGGGCGCGATGTTCGTCGTCAGCGAGAGTACGCTGAAGTGCCACCTGCCGGCTCGCCTCGACGACCGGCTCGACGTGACGGTCGACCTGAGGCATTCGGCGCGGGCCTCGCTGGTGCTGCACCAGCAGGCGCTGCGCCGGGGTGAACTCCTGGCCGACGGCGAGGTCCGAATCGCATGCGTCGATGCGCCGACGCTGCGCCTGCGGCGAATTCCCGAAGACATCCTGGAACTGCTTGCATGACCCAAGACCTGTCGATCATCCAGCTCGTTCTGCACGCCAGCTTCGTCGTGCAGATCGTCATGGTGGGCCTGCTCGCGGTGTCGCTCGTGAGCTGGTCGATGATCTTCGGCAAGGTGTTTGGCCTGCGTCGCGTGCGCGACCAGAACGACGGCTTCGAGCGCGAGTTCTGGTCGGGCAAGAACCTGGCCGAGCTGAACCAGTCGGTCGGCGCCAAGCGCAGCAGCGCGCCGATGGAGCGCATCTTCGCCTCCGGCATGCGCGAGTTCCTCAAACTGCGCGAGCGGCGCCTCGATGCGCCGGCGCAGCTCGACGGCGCGCGTCGCGCGATGCGCGCGAGCTTCCAGCGCGAGCTCGATGCCATCGAAGGGAACCTCGGCTTTCTGGCCTCGGTGGGCTCGGTCAGCCCGTACGTGGGCCTGTTCGGCACGGTGTGGGGCATCATGCACGCCTTTGTCGGCCTGTCGAACCTGCAGCAGGTGACGCTGGCCACCGTAGCGCCCGGCATTGCCGAGGCGCTGGTGGCCACCGCGATCGGGCTGTTCGCGGCCATTCCGGCGGTGGTGGCCTACAACCGCTTCGCGCGCGACATCGACCGCATCGCCACGCAGCTCGAGACCTTCATCGAGGAGTTCCTCAACATCCTGCAGCGCAATGCCGGCGCACCGATCACCGGCCCGGCAGCGACCGCGCCTGCGCCGCTGAGGTGACCCGCCATGCCGGCCGTCGTCGCCCGCCACAGCCGCCGCCGCTCGATGAGCGAGATCAACATGGTGCCGTTCATCGACGTGATGCTGGTGCTGCTGATCATCTTCATGGTCAGCGCGCCTTTGATCACCACCGGCGTGGTCGATCTGCCCTCGGTGGGCAAGGCCAAGCAGAAGCCGCAGCACGTGGTGGAGATCACCGTCGGTGCCGACGAGCGGCTGAAGCTCAAGGTCGACCAGGGTGAATCCAGCGTCGTCGGCATGCCGCAGCTGGCGGCCCGCGTGAAACAGCTGCAAGGTGGCAATGCCGATACACCGGTCGTGATCTCGGCCGACAAGAACGTCAAGTACGAGCAGGTCGTGAAGGTGATGGACACGCTGCAGCGCGCCGGCGTTCAGCGCGTCGGGCTCACGGTGCGGCAGGGCGGCTGAGCGATGGTGGCGATGGACAGCACGCTCAAGCGGCGCGACCTGCTGATGCCGCGGCGGCCCGATCGCATGGGCCGGGGCGCGGCGCTGGCGGTCCTCGCCCACACGCTGTTGATCGTCGCCCTGGCTTTCGGCGTGTCGTGGCGCAGTCAGGAGCCGGCCGGTGTGAGCGCCGAGCTGTGGGCCGCGACGCCGCAGGTCGCTGCGCCAGCCGCGGTGGAGCCGACGCCCAAGCCCGCCCCGAAGCCCGAGCCGCCACCACCACCACCGCCGAAGGCTGCCGAGCCGCCGCCCAAGCCCGCGCCCAACGAGGCGCAGATCGCGATCGAGAAGGAAAAGGCCGAACGCGCCCGCCAGGAGGCCGAACGCAAGGAGCTCGAACGCAAGGAACAGGAGCGCAAGGAGCGCGAGCGGCTGGAGCGCCTGGAGCGGGAAAAGGCCGAGAAGCTCGCCGCGCAGAAGGAGCGCGAGAAGGAGCTGAAGCGCCAGAAGGAAGAAGAGCAGCAGCTCGCGAAGCTGCGCGAAGAGAACCTCAAGCGCGTGCTCGGCGAGGCGGGCGGTACCGGCGCGCCGTCGTCCACCGGCACCGCAGCACGCGAGGCCGGCCCGTCGGCGAGTTATGCCGGCCGCATCAAGGCGCGCATCAAGCCCAACATCATCGTCACCGACGACATCCCCGGCAACCCCACGGCGACCGTCGACGTTCGCGTGGGACCCGACGGCACGATCATCAGCCACCGCTTGCTGAAGTCCAGCGGGGTCGGCGCGTGGGACGAGGCGGTGCTGCGCGCGATCGACAAGACCGGACAGTTGCCCCGCGACGTGGACGGCCGGGTGCCGCCGGCAATGGTCATCGAGTTTCGGCCACGCGAATGAGTGCGCCGCGGCGCGTCAGCGTTTGGGCTGCGGCGGCGTCGAGAACGCGCGGATGAAGCGGCGGTCGATCCAGTCCTTCCACAGCCACGCCCAGCGCCCTTGCGCCGACCAGTCGCCCCAGGCCGCAATGGCCCGGCGCTCGCCGCACGACAGCAGGTACAACGAGCGCTCCTGCGCCCGCCATGGCAGCAGTTGCCCGCCGGCCAGTGCCCGGCGCAGGTTCAGTGCCAGTGCCGGGCCGGCGCGCACGGCGTAGACACCGCTGCGCGGCACCGCGTGGTCCTGCCGTGAGGCGACGTCGCCAGCGGCGAACACCTGCGGATGCGACGTGCTTTGCAGCGTCGTGCCGGTGGCGACGAAGCCGCGCTCGTCGAGCGCCAGGCCGCTGCCCTGCAACCAGGCCGGCGCGCTCGCCGGCAATGCCATCACCGGCACGTCGCACACCACACGCGCGCCGTTGTCGAGCAGCAGGTGTGTATCGCCGACCTCCACGCAGCGCTGGTTGATCACGGTGATCCGTGCGCGCCGCAGGCGATCGAGCGCACGCTGCCGCGTTGCGGCCGGAAAGCCGGGCAGCACCGATGCGTCGCCGGTGACCAGGCACACGCGCACGCGCGAGCCGTCGTCGCCGCCGAGCCGGTGCTGCAGTGCCATCGCCACCTCGAAGCCCGCAGCGCCACCGCCGACCACCACCACGTCGAGCACGCGTGCGCGCGCCAGTTCGATCACACCGTCGAACAGCTTCACGAAGTGCTCGATCGGCCGGATGAAGAGCCCGCGTTCGCGCGCACCCGCGATCAGACCACGGTCCTGCGTCGCGCCGACATCGATCGAGAGCATGTCGTACTCGGCGACGCGTCCGTCGGAGAGCGTCACCGTGCGCTGCGCCGCATCGATGGCGGTCGCGGTGGCCAGCGCCAGCTCGACCTGCGCGGCCCGGGCCATCGGCTCGAGCGGTATCGCGCATTCGTCGATGCCGTAGTGGCCGGCAATGAAACCGGGCACCATGCCGCTGTAGACCTGCCGGGCAAACGGCGTCACCAACACCGCATGCACCCCGGGCATCGGCTCGCGTGCCATTGCCGCGAGCACGTGCACATGCGCGTGCCCTCCCCCTACCAGCACGAGTCGCTTCATCGGATCGCGGTGTTGTTGTGCGTTTTCATTGCAGCGCCAGATCCCCCACCAGGGCCAGACTGCGACCCAGCGTATTGTCGGCGTCTCCGGCCACCAGCACGGCCTTCAGCGGCGGCAGATTGCGCGATTCGTCGCCGAACAGGTGCACGAAGTCTTCGCGCAGATCGCGCTGCTCGCGCCGCCACGACTGGAGCGGCTCGTCGCTGCCGCGCAGCACCAGCCAGCGCACGCGGCGTGTGTAGGGACTGTCGAGCACCGTGCCGGCGCGCTGGCGTGGATCCCACGCGTAGCACAGCGTAGCGGCCGGCAGGTCTTCCCCAGAGAACACGCGCGCCAACCGCAGCAGCTGGCGCTCGAAGAACGGGATCGCCTCGAGCGGATGATCGAACAGCACGCACACAGCCGCCGCGTGGTCGTCGCCGCTCTTCTGGCGCAGATCGGTCTGCGGATTGTCGCGCTCGATGCGCCAGCGCCACGACAGCTGCGTCGCCTTGACCGGCGTCGCCCATTCGTGCACCAGGTTGCCATAGGAGCCCTGCGCGTCGATCTCGATGGCGCGTCCGCCCTCGGTGCTGACCACGCGATAGCGCGTCAGCGGCAGCTTCTGCTTCGGCAGGCCGACGAGCCGCCAGGGTGGCGCCGGTTCGGATGCGGCGCCGGCCGGGTCAGACACCAGACCCGCCGATGCAGACCAGACGGCGCTCGCGCCGAGCACACCGACCCCGACTGCCTTCGCCCAACCCTTCATCGGGCGCAGGATAACCCGCCGTGCCCGTGGATCATGTCGTCAGCCGCGCCGCCACGCATGCACGCGCTCCACCCAGCGCAACAGCGCCACCGGCTGATGCGCACGCTTCCACTCGCCGGCAGCGTACTTGTTGGCCTCGGCGAGCGTGGGATAGGTGTGGATGGTGCCGAGGATCTTGTTGAGCCCGATGCCGTGCCGCATCGCGAGCACGTATTCGGCGAGCAGGTCGCCGGCGTGCTCGCCGACGATGGTGACGCCCAGAATACGGTCCTTGCCGGGCACGGTGAGCACCTTGACCCAGCCGTGCGCCGCCGAATCGGCGATCGCGCGGTCGAGGTCGTCGATGCCATAACGCGTCACCTCGTACGGAACGCCCTTGTCCTTCGCCTCTTGCTCGTTGAAGCCGACGCGTGCCACCTCGGGGTCGATAAAGGTCGCCCACGGGATCACCGAGTAGTCGGCCTTGAATCGCTTGAGCCAGCCGAACAGACCGTTGACCGATGCATACCAGGCCTGGTGCGCCGCCGTGTGCGTGAACTGGTACGGACCGGCCACATCGCCGCAGGCCAGGATGTTCGGATAGATCGTCTGCAGGTACTCGTTGGTCTCGATCGTGCGCTGCGCCGGGATGCCCAGCTCCTCGAGGCCGTAGCCCTTGAGCCGGGCGACGCGGCCGACGGCGCAGATCAGCGCATCGAACTCGATGCGCGTCTCGCGCCCTGAGGCCTCGACGACGATCGCCTTCACGCCGCCGGCCGACTCGCAGCGCAGCGCCTTGTGACCGGTGAGCACGCGCACGCCGTCGGCCTCGAGCGCGCGCTGCGAGAAGGCCGACACCTCCTCGTCCTCGCGCACCAGGACGCGCGGCAGCATTTCGATCTGCGTCACCTGCGACCCGAGCCGCGCGAAGGCCTGCGCCAGCTCGCAGCCGATCGGCCCGCCGCCGAGCACGACCAGGCGCCCAGGCCGCTCCCGCAGCTGCCACAGCGTGTCGCTCGTCAGCACGCCCGCCTCGGCCAGCCCGGGCAGCGGCGGCACGAAGGGCGCGGCACCGGTGGCGACGACGATGGCGCGGGTGGCGAGCAGCTGCGTGCTGCCGTCGGCCCGCGTGATCTGCACATGCCAGGGATCGACGATCTTCGCGCTGCCCTGCACCACGTCGACGCCGAGCCCGGTGTAGCGTTCGACCGAATCGTGCGGTTCGATCTCGCGCACGACCTGCGCAACGCGATCCATCACCTGCGCGAAGTCCATGCGCGCGTCGGCCTGCGCGATGCCGTACTTGGCGCTCCGGCGCATCTGGTGCATCAGCTTCGCGGTCTTGATCAGCGCCTTGCTCGGCACGCAGCCGTAGTTCAGGCAGTCGCCGCCCATCTTGTGGGCCTCGACCAGCGTCACCTTGGCCTTCACCGCCGCGGCGATGTAGCTCGACACCAGACCCGCCGCACCGGCGCCGATGACCACGAGGTTGCGGTCGTAGCGTGCCGGCCGGCGATCGGCCCAGCGCGCATAGACCTTTCGCGCCTGGACCCACTCGATGATCTTCTTGGCGACCAGCGGAAACACGCCAAGCAGCACGAAGGAACCCAGCAAGGCCGGCGACAGGATGCCCTTGAGCGATTCGATCTTCGCCAGCTGCGTGCCCGCATTCACGTAGACGATCGTGCCGGCCAGCATGCCGAGCTGGCTGACCCAGTAGAAGGTCGCGGCCTTCATCTTCGTCAGCCCCATCAGCAGATTGATCACGAAGAACGGGATCAGCGGCACCAGCCGCAGCGTGAAGAGGTAGAACGCGCCGTCGCGCTGCACGCCCTTGTCGATCTCGGCCAGCCGCGCGCCGAATCGCGACTGCACACTGTCGCGCAGCAGGAAGCGCGCCACCAGGAAGGCCAGCGTCGCACCGATGCTGGAGGCGAACGACACGACCACCGTGCCGACGACCAGGCCGAAGATGCCGCCGCCGGCCAGCGTGAGGATGGCCGCGCCCGGCAGCGAGAGCGCGGTCACGGCCACGTAGACGGCGAAGTAGGTACCGATCACCAGCGCGGGCTTTGCGGCGTACAACGCCGCAAAGTCGGCCTGACGCGCCTTGACGTACTCCAGGCTGAAATAGCGCCCGAGGTCGAACGCGAAGAAGGCGACCACCAGCGCCGCCAGGATCGCCCACATCAGCAGCTGGTTCTTCTTCATCGCGCTGCAGCCTTTCGTCGTCGTGTGTCCGGGCTTCTCGGTCGCCGGCGGCGGGCGCACCTTACAGCAATCAGCCGAACGCGCGCCAGCCCGCAAACACCCGGGTCACGAAGGTCAATGCGCACAGCACGGCGAAGCCATAGGCGAACACATCGAACCAACCCGGCAGCACGCACATCAAGGCAAAGCAGATCAGCGTCTCGCTCGCCTCGGTGAGGCCGCCCAGGTAGAAGAAGCCCTTGCGCGGAAACGCCGCGCTGGCGAGACCTCGACGCTCGGCCAGCACGGCAAACGCGAGAAAGCTCGAACCGGTGCCGACGAAGGCGGCCAGCAGCACCGCGGCCGGCAACGCGCGCGTGGCCGGTTCGGCAATCGCAAAGGCCAGCGGGATGCTGGCATAGAACACGAAGTCGAGCACGATGTCGAGGAACGCACCACGATCGGTGGGCTGGGTGCAGCGCGCCACGGCACCGTCGAGCCCGTCGCACAAACGGCTGGCGAGCATGAGGGCCAGACCGGCGGCGTAGGCCCCCCGTGCGATCGCGGTGGCCGCGGCGACACCGAGCGCGAAGCCTGTCCAGGTGACCCCATCGGCCCCGATGCCGAGCCGATGCAGCACACCGCCGGCCCGGTCGAGCGCCGGACGCAGCAGCGCGATCGCGGCGCGGTCAAGCATCGCGTATCTCCGCGGGCCGGGGCCGCAGGTTCGCGAGATCGATGACTGCACCGCCCGCGGGCACGTCGGCCGCGTCGTGCGTCACCAGCACCGCGCACACCTGCGAGCGGCGCAGATGGCTCCAGACGAACTCGCGCATCTGCGCGCGCAAGGCCGCATCGAGCCGCGAGAACGGCTCATCGAGCAACACCACCCGCGGTGCCGCCAGCAGCGCACGCAGCAGCGACACGCGGGCACGCTGCCCGCCGGAAAGCGTGTGCGGACAGCGCGCGCCGAATCCGGCGAGCCCAGCCTCGGCCAGCGCGGCCTCGGCGCGCGCCACGCGCTCGGCACGGGCGCCCTTCGGCAATGCGAACAGCAGGTTCTGCAGCACGCTCATGTGCGGATAGAGCAGATCGTCCTGGAACAGCAGCGCCACGCGGCGCTGCTCGATCGGCCGTGCGCCAAGATCATGCCCGTCCAACCGCAGCTCGCCCTGGGCCACCAGCGGCGGCTGCAGGCTGCCGGCAATATGGGCGAGCAGCGAACTCTTGCCGCTGCCGCTTTCGCCCATCAGCGTGAGCACCTCACCCGGCTCGATGCGCGCATGCAGGCCCTCGACCAGCACCCGACCGGGCAGCGCGAGCGAGAGATCGATCAGCTCGAGCGCCATTGCTTCGTTCAGGCGCTGCGCCTGCGCAGCCAGCCCGCGACACCGAATGCCGCCAGCGGCAGGACCGCCTGCCACAGCGCATAGACGGCCGCCACCTGCCGCTGACCGCCGGCCGACAAGGTGACGGCCTCCGTGGTCACCGTGGCGAAGCGTCCGGCGCCGATGAACAGCGTCGGCAGATACTGCGCCAGCGCAACGGCAAAACCCACCGCCAGTGCCGCGCCGATCGGCGAGCGTTGCATCGGCCATTTGGCAAGCCACCAGTAGGCGAACCGGCTGCGCCCGAGCGATCGCGCCGTGGTCTCGTAGCGGCCATCGAAACCGCGCCACGATGGTGCCAGCACGATCAGCGCATAGGGCAGCACGACGATCACGTGCACCCACAGCAGACCGACGAGGCTGCCGTCGAGCCGCAGCGCCAGCGCGCCCTGGTACAGCCCCACCAGCAGCAGCAGCGGCGGCACGGCCAGCGGCGCCAGCAACACGGGCGCCAGTTTGGCGTCGCCATGCGCCGGCACGCACTCGAGCCAGGCCACCGCGAGCACGAGCGCGAGCGCGCTGGCGGCGGCCGCCAAAGCCGCGCTGAAGGCCAGCGTGGCGGGTACCGCAGCGTGCCACCAGCCGAGCGCATTCCAGTCGTCGGGCAGCAGACGCGGAAACGGCCACGGGCCGGCGCCGGCAGCCAGCAACAGCAATGCGAGCGCCAGCGCATAGCTCGTGATCACGATCGCCAGCACCGCCCGCACACCGGCGCGACGCCAGGCATCGACGATCGACGACGTCGTGCGCGGCCCGCGACTCGCGGCCCGCAGCGCCATGCGCCGCCACCACGCGATCGCGGCAATACCGAGAAGGGCGGCCACCAGCAGCGTGGCCGTCAACGTGATCACCTGAGCCGCACCGACGGCCTGCGCCTGCACGTCGCCGTCGAGCAGGGCCTGCCAGGCCAGCACGGCGAGCGGCGGCGGTGCCAGCGGGCCCACCACGAGGGCCACGTCGACCACCGACAGGCCATACGCCAGCACCGCCAGCAGCGGCCAGCCGAGGCGCGGCAGCAGCCAGGGCCACCAGACGCGCCACCACAGCGCGGTCGGCCGCCAGCCGAGCGTCTGCGCCTGCAGCCGATGGCGCTGCAGCTGCTCGGCCAGTTCGGGACGCGCCAGCAGCGCGACCATGTTCCACAACAGGAACGGAAACTCCTTGAGCACGAGCACCGCGGTCATCGCGAGGCCGGTCTGGTCGTGCACCGTGTGCCAGTCCGGCGGCGCCGATTGCCCCAGCGCGTGCGCCAGCAAGCGCGCCAGCAGACCGCTCGGCATCACCAGCAGCGCACAGCCGATCGCGAAGGCGGCATGCGGCACCGCGAGCATCGGGGCCAGCGCCGCATCGAGCCATGCCCATGCGCGGCTGCCGTGCAGATGCGCGGTCAGCAGCATCGCGAGCAGCAGCGACAGCAAGGTACTCGTGATCGCGATGCGTACACTGGCCCACCACGAAAGCACGAGCTGCGGGTCAGCCACCATCGCGATCCAGGCCGATACGCTGCTGCCTTCGCGCAACGCAAGCACCAGGCCGGCACCGAGCGGCACCACGAACACCGCGGCGAACAGCGTCAGCGCGACGGCACGGCCGACGCGCCAAGCCCGGCTCTGAGGCGCCGTCATCGGGATCGCGGCCGCATGCACGCCGCGGTCAGGACACCCCGTAGCGCCGCGTCCACTCGCGTTCGAGCGGCTCGACCCAGCTGCCGTGCGGCTCGGGCACCGTGGGTGCGGCCCGTTGCACGGCGCCAGCCACGCGGGCGGCGTCGAAGGCACCGCGCAGCCCGGCCGGCAACTTGTCGATCGCCAGCACCGTGGGGTCGCCCCAGACGGCCACGTCGGCCTTGCGCGCCTGGGCCGCGGGCGACATCAGGAAGTTGATCGCCACCTGCGCACCCTCTTTCGCCCGGGCGTTGAACGGGATCGCGAGGAAGTGCGTGTTGCCGATCGTGCCGCTGCCATGCTGATAGGCCTGCACCGACGCGGGCAACGCCTTGGTCGCGATCAGGTTCGCCGCCTCGTTGGGATTGAAGCTCAGCGCAATCGCGATCTCGCCGTCGGCCAGCATCTGCCGGGCGGCGGCGGGTGTGGCCGGGAACTGCTTGCCCTGCCGCCACAGGTGTGGATGCAACGCGTCGAGGTAGGTCCACAGCGCCGGCGTCAGTGCGTCGAAGGCCTCGCGTGTCATCGGCTTGCCTAGCGGCTGTCGATCACCGCCCTGCTCGACCAGCACCTGCTTCAGGAAGGTGGTACCGATGAACTGCGGCGGCCGCGGATAGGTGAAGCGCCCGGGGTTGGCCTGGGCCCAGGCCAGCAGCTCGCTCATGCCGTCGGGCAACTTGGACACACGCGCACGGTCGGCCATGAAGGTGAACTGCGCCATGCCCCACGGCGCCTCGAAGCCGTCGACCGGCTCGGAGAAATCGAGTCGCGTCGTCGGCTTGCCGGCGGTGTCGACGAACGCGAACGACGGCAGCGACTCGGCGAACGGCCCGAACAACAGCGCCTCGCGTTTCATTGCGAGGAAGTTCTCGCCGTTGATCCAGACCATGTCGACCGAGCCGTCGCTGCGGCCGGCGGCCTTCTCGGCGCGCACGCGGCGCACGGCCTCGGCGGTGTCGGTGACCTTCACATGTTCGAGCTGGATGCCCTGCAGACGCTTCAGCTCGCCCGCCGCCCACTGCAGATAGGCATTGACGCGCTCGCTGCCGGCCCAGGCATTGAAGTAGACGGTCTGCCCTCGGGCCGCCTGCTCGATGCGCGACCAGGCAGCCTGTGCGCGCGCGGCCAGCGGCAGCCCGAGGCCGCCGAGGATCAGCTGCCGTCGACTCAGTGAATGGATCATCGGGCGATTTTCATGCCCCTCAGACCGGCAGCGCGCCGGCGCCGCGGCCGCGCATCCAGCGGGGCGCCAGCCACGTGCCGTCGACCGACCACCGCCCCGGCCCCCACAGCACGATGCCGAGCAGCAGGCTGCCCCAGAACACATGCTGCTGGAGCGCGGCGTCGGCCACCTCCATCAGGCTGATCACGGCCACCGCATTCAGCATGAACAGGCCCAA
>JAEUPI010000136.1 GCA_016790175.1 Burkholderiaceae bacterium
GGAAAGCGTCTGGGTCGCGCAAGCCCGCTGCGGGCCTGCCTGGTCCGGGGTCATGCCGTCGGGCACGAAATCGCCTTCCGGCGTCGCATGCGCGGGCTCATGCCGTCGGGCGTGAAATCGCCCTCCGTCCTTCGCCAGCCATGCAACGCCTTCCGGCGTCGCATGCGCGGGCTCAGTCCTTCTTCAGGTTCCAGTAGATGTTGCCGTTGGTCACGAAGAAACCGCTGATGTTCTTGCGCGCGGCCATCGGCTGGTCGAACTCACCGAGCGGCACATGGGTGGCGACCTCGAACATGCGAGCGTGCATCTGGTCGGCGAGCTTTTTCTTGGTACCGTCGTCGGTGGCGCGCATGAACTGGTTGCGCATCTCGGGCAGCTTGTCGTCGGTGGCCCAGCCGAACCACACCGACTTCTCGCCGCGCGTGTCGGTCGTCGGGTTCGCGATCGGGCTCCAGACGTCGATGGTCGGCCAGGCGGTGTGGAACATGTGCCAGCCGCCCTTGGCCGGCGCGTCCTTCTTGGCGCGGCGGCCGACCAGCGTCTGCCAGTCCATCGCCTGCAGGTCGACCTTGAAGCCGGCCTGGCGCAGCAGCTGCGCCGCCACGTCGGGCAGCTTCTGAATCGAGGCCAGGTCGGTCGGCTTCATGATCACGATCGGCGTGCCGTCGTAGCCGCTGGCCTTCAGCAGATCCTGCGCCTTCTTCATGTTGCTCTTGGCCTGGATGTCGCTGCCGGCCACGCTGCCGTAGGGCGTGTTGCAGACGAACATGCTCGGGCAGCTGCGGTACAGCGCCTTCACGCCGACCTGCGCGCGAAGGAACGGCTCCTGCGTCATCGCGGCCAGCGCCGCCTGACGCACCTTGGCGTTGTCGAAGGGCTTGTGCAGGTGGTTGAAGCGCGCCATGTACTGCAGCCCGAAGTTGGCGTACTTCGGAATCTGCAGCGAACTGTCGGCCTTGACCGTCTCGAAGTGGTCGAAGCCCAGCGCCTCGATGATGTCGACCTCGCCCTTCTGCAGTGCGCTGACCTGCGCCTGCGCGTCGCGCAGCGCGAGGTTCCACTCCACGCGGTCCACATACACCCGCTTGCCGCCGGTGCTGCCCGATGGCGGCTCGCTGCGCGGCACGTACTTCGCGAACTTCGTGTAGACCGCCTTGTCGCCGGGCTTGAATTCGTCGCGCTTGAACACGTAGGGGCCGGAGCCGATGTGCTCCTCGATCTGCTTGAACGCGTCGGTGTCGGCGATGCGCTTGGGCATGATGAACGGCACGTTCGAGCTCGGCTTGCCCAGCGCCTCCAGCACGAAGCCGCAGGCCTCGCCGAGGAAGATGCGGAAGGTGTCGGGCGACGGCGAATCCATCTTCGAGACGAACTGCATCAATGCCGAACCCATCGCGTCGCGCTTGCCCCAGCGCTGCAGCGAAGCGATCACGTCTTCGCCGGTGACCGGCTTGCCGTCGTGAAACTCCAGGCCCTTGCGCAGCTTGAAGCTCCACAGGCGGTGGTCGGGGCTCTCGGTCCAGCTCTCGACCATCTGCGGCTTGACCTTGCCGTTCTCGTCGGTGCCGAACAGCGTGTCGTAGATCATGTAGCCGTGGTTGCGGCTCATGTAGGCGGTGGTCCAGATCGGATCCAGGATCGCCAGGTTGGAGTGCGGCACGACGCGCAGGACCTTCTCCTGTGCGAGGACAGGGGCGGCGGGAAGCAGAGTGCCGGCGGCGAGTGCCAGCGCGATAACGGTACGGCGGTGCAGAGACATGGAAGAGAGCCTTTCGTCGATGGGGCGGGGGGTAGCATCGGCCGTGCCAGCCACCCGATGGTCGATTGTGGTGACAACGGGCACGGAGCCGGTCTAGGGCAAATACCGGGCGTGGCGCCGGCACGGGGCAACCCGGCGCGCACTTTGCCGAAACACGATATCGCTGGCCCATGTGGCCCGACTAGCATGAACGCCCGGGCGTTGATGCCCAAGCCGAACGCCGGTGCTCCGGCCGTGCAGCGATGACCCGCGATTGGGCAAGAGCTTCCGCGATCGAGCTTGTCGGTCACGTGCGGCGGCGTGAAACCACCGCCGTGCAGTTGCTGCAATGGCACCTCGATCGCGTGGCGCGACTGAATCCGGCGCTCAATGCCGTGGTCGTGCTCGATGCCGAACGCGCGATGGTGCGGGCCCGCGAGGCTGATGCAGCCCTTGCGCGCGGCGAGCTCTGGGGCCCGTTGCATGGCTTGCCGATGACGGTGAAGGAAAGCTTCGACGTACCCGGCCTGCCGACGTCCTGGGGCTTACCCGAGCAGCGCGGCAACGTGGCCACGCACCCGGCGCTGGCAGTGCAGCGACTGCAGAACGCCGGCGCGATCGTCTTCGGCAAGACCAATGTACCGGTGGCGCTGGCCGACTGGCAGAGCTTCAACCCGATCTATGGCACGACGAACAACCCGTGGGACGTGTCGCGCGTGCCCGGCGGCTCCTCGGGCGGCTCGGCTGCGGCATTGGCCGCGGGACTCACGCCGCTGGAGCTGGGCAGCGACATCGGTGCCTCGATCCGGAACCCGGCGCACTATTGCGGCGTGTGGGGCCACAAGCCCACCTGGGGCGTGGTGCCGATGCAAGGCCATCAACTGCCGGGCATGGAGTGCATCGATTCACTCGACATCGCGGTGGCGGGCCCGCTGGCGCGCAGCGCCCACGATCTCACCTTGGCCATGGACATCCTCACCACGCCGCTGGCGGCCTTTGGACCGCTGGGATGGCTGCCGGTGAGCTGGCGTGATGCCGGGCTGCCCGCGGCCCGGATGCGCGTGGCGATCGTGGCCGATGACACCTGCGCCGAGACCGATGCCAGCGTGCGCGGGGCGATCGAGGCGCTCGCCGCCTTCCTGCGCGAGCGGGGCCTCGCCGTGAGCGAGTCGGCGAGGCCCGTCGACAGCGCCGAGCTGTGGCAGACCTACGTGCATCTGGTGCGCGCGGCGAGCGGCTCGCACCTCAACGATGCCGACTATGCCGATGCGCAGCGTCGAGCCGCTGCGCACGCGCCTCAGGACCAGAGTTTCGCCGCCTGGCACTGGCGCGGCTTCACCCTCGGCCACCGCGACTGGGTGCACCACGACGAGGTGCGTGCCAAACTGCGCCGTCTGTGGGCCGCGTTCTTCGAACAATGGGACTTGCTGATCTGTCCGGTGGCCACCACGCCGGCCTTCGCTCACAACCAGCAGGGTTTCCGTTGGGAGCGCATGGTGCAGGTCAACGGCCGCCCGCAGCCGAGCACCCAGTCGCTGTTCTGGGCCGGCTATCCGGGGCTGTGCGGCCTGCCGGCGACCGCGGTGCCGATCGGTCTGTCGGGCGACGGGTTGCCGATCGGCGCGCAGATCGTCGGCCCGGTGTTCGCCGACCCGATGTGCCTGCGCTTCGCGCGCTGGCTCGAGACCGAATACCGCGGCTTCGTCGCGCCGCCGATGGCGCGCGCTGCCTGAGCGGCGGGCTCGCTCGCGCCCAACCTCAACCGATGGGCAGCCGGTCGAAGGTCGTGGGCGCGCCTGGCAGCTCCTGCAGCGTTGGCAGGCCTTCGACGTCGAGCAGCTCATCGCCTTCGTGCTGCAGCTTGCGCACCAGCTCGGCCTTGTCGGACACATCGAGCTTGCGGTAGATCTCGCGCAGGTGGTGGCGCGCGGTGGTCGGCGCGATGTTCAGCGCCTTGGCGATCTCCTTGTAGCTCGAGCCGGCGGAGAACTGTCGCGCGATCTGCGTCTCGCGCGGCGAGAGCCGGCCGGCGTCGGTGAGCGGGCGCAGGTCGAGCATCCACAGGTCGGCCACCGGGTGGAAGCGCACCGTGAGCCGGTTGCCGCGGTAGGCCGAGCCGTCGCGCAGCTGCGCGCGCAGCTCGGGCGGCAGCATGGGGCCCACCCAGTGCGGCCATTCGCGCCGCATCAGCTCCGACAGGCCCTGGTCGGCCACGTAGAGCATGCCGCGACGGTCCACCACCGCGAGCGAGGCGCCCGAGGTGGCCGAGCGCGAGGCCCGCGTGCGTTCCAGGTGCAGCATCCAGTTCGACGTCAGCGCCGCGGTCAGGTGCGGCATCAGCAGCTGCTTGTAGCGGCGTTCGTTCTCGCTGAACGGCGGCTTGCCCTCCACCCGGTACAGCGACACGAAGGCCATCAGGTTCAGCTCGGGCAGCATCGTCACCGTGCACAGGCAGCCGGTGATGCCGAAGCGCGCCATCAGCGAGGCCAGGCCCGGCGAGGCATAGAGCTGCCGGCGCCCGAAGTTCACGGTGGTGCCCGGTGCGACCAGCACCGCGTCGGCGATTGTGTCCTCGTGCTTGATCGCGTCCCACAGCGACGGGTACGACGCCGGCAGCCGGTACGGCAGCGAGGCGTGGATCTCCAGGTCCTGGCCGGTCATGCGCGAGGCCATGCCCCACCAGCCGGTGTCGAAATCGAGCCGCGCACCGATGGCGTCGAGCGCCTGGCGCTGAAAATCCTGCAACGGCACCGTGCGCGACAGCCGGTACAGCTCAAGCAGGGCGTTGCCGAACGATTCGGTATTCATGCCGGCCCCATTGGACGGCAGCTGGCCACGCCGGACCATCGGGAGTAGCCTCGATCAGGCCGGCGGGCGACGCGCGCCGCGCGGTCGGGGTCGATCTACCGCCAGAGCTTCTCTTCGGCCACGTACTGGCTGCCGGGCAGTGGCCCGGGCTTGACGAAGGCGTCGAGCACGTTCTTCATCACCTGCGACACGTTGTTGTCGAAGTTCCGGCATGGCAGCGCCTGGCCCCAGGCGATCGAGCTCGGTGCGAACACCGCACCGTGCTGGCGCGTGGTGAAGTACACCATGTCGCAGCGCACGCCGGGGTTCTGCGTGCCGCCCATGCCGGGGGCCATGTACATCACCTCCTCCTGCACCAGCGGGTAGTTGTCGCTGAAGGCCTCGCTGGTGGCGAGGATCACCGCATGCGGCGGCGTGCCGAGCGTGAGGTCGTAGCGGTCGATCTCGACGCCGGCGGCACCGTTGCCGGCGAGGCCGAAGTCGCCGATCAGCTCGCCCTGCACGCCGTCGAAGATCCAGGCCACGCGCTTGTGCCACGAATCGGGCATGCGGCGGAAGGCCACCGAGTGGTCCATGCCCTCGCTGGCGAAGCCGGTGCCCATGATCTTCTGCGGCGCACGGTTGCGGTGCCGCCACAGGCCGCTGCGCTCGCCGGTGGTGGCCAGGTAGTGCTCGCCCGGCCGCGCCTGCCAGGCGCGCGAGCCGGCCTCGAGCTTGCGCACCTCCATCAGCCGCGGCTCGGTCTCGTCGAAGCCGACCACCCAGTAGTAGCCGTTGCCCGAGAGGTACATCACGCGGCCGCCCTCGGCGAGATAGTCTTCG
>JAEUPI010000140.1 GCA_016790175.1 Burkholderiaceae bacterium
CATCGAGTAGTTCAGGCTGTGGAAGCCGGCCAGCGTGATGAACTGGAACTTGTAGCCCATCGCGCCCAGCTCGCGCTGGAACTTGGCGATCGTCGCGTCGTCGAGGTTCTTCTTCCAGTTGAACGACGGCGAGCAGTTGTACGCCAGCAGCTTGCCCGGGAACTTCTTGTGGATCGCATCGGCGAAGGCCTTGGCGAACGCCAAGTCGGGTGTGCCCGTCTCGCACCACAACATGTCGACGTAGGGTGCGTAGGCCAGACCGCGGCTCACCGCCTGGTCGAGGCCCTTCTTCGTGCGGAAGAAGCCTTCGACCGTGCGTTCGCCGGTGAGGAACGGCTTGTCGTTTTCGTCGACATCGCTGGTCACCAGGTCGGCAGCCTCGGCGTCGGTGCGGGCCAGCAGCACGGTGGGCACGCCCATCACGTCGGCCGCCAGTCGCGCGGCAACGAGCTTGGCCACGTTCTCGCGGGTCGGCACGAGCACCTTGCCGCCCATGTGGCCGCACTTCTTCACAGAAGCCAGCTGGTCTTCAAAGTGCACGCCGGCGGCGCCGGCCTCGACCATCGCCTTCATCAGCTCGAAGGCGTTGAGCACGCCGCCGAAGCCCGCCTCGGCGTCGGCCACGATCGGCGCGAAGAAGTCGATGTCGTTCTTGCCTTCGCTCCACTGGATCTCGTCGGCACGCTTGAAGGTGTTGTTGATCTTGCGAACGACCTTGGGCACCGAGTCCACCGAGTACAGTGACTGGTCGGGATACATCTCGCCGTTGCTGTTGGCATCGCCGGCGACCTGCCAACCCGACAGGTAGATCGCCTTCAGGCCGGCCTTGACCTGCTGCATGGCCTGGTTGCCGGTCAGCGCGCCTAGCGTGTTGACGAAGGGCTCGGTGTTCACCAGCGTCCACAGCTTCTCGGCGCCCCGCTTGGCCAGCGTGTGCTCGATCTGCACCGAGCCGCGCAGACGCACCACGTCGGCGGCGCTGTAGCCGCGCTTGATGCCCTTCCAGCGCGGGTTTTCGTTCCACTCGCGCTCGAGCGCGGCAGCCTGTTGGTCACGGGTCAGACGGGTCATGGTCAGCTCCTTCAGAGGGACGTTCGATGGATAGACAGAAGAATCTCCGATGTCCATCAGGGTAGCGCGAACCCGTCGCTGCAGCGCAACCTATGTCATATATAAGACAACAACAAAAGTTATTAAAAATCAAATAGTTGTGCAGTGCATTCTCTATTGAGAAATGCAAACCAACAAAACGAAAAGCCGGCTCGATCGATGCAGCCCAATCATTCCGTATTGCAGAAAGCAAAATTCTTATCACGGAAAACGGGACATCGCGTCACGCCATCGGCGGTACACACGATCGGCAAGACGGTGCTGCGCATCCAGCCACGACCCGATGCCGCTGCGGATGTCGTCCGGGGCCTGTACGGTAGGACTCTGACGCCGCGCACTGACGTAGGCATCGTCGGTGGCGCAAAGCCATTCATTGACCTTGTCAGCGTCGATCTCGACGTGGAACTGCATGGCCAGATGCGGCCCGATCGCGAACGCCTGGTTCGGACACATCGGACTGCTCGCCAGCCGCGTGGCCCCGGGGGGGACGTCGAACGCCTCGTAGTGCCAATGGAAGACCTGTTGCACCGGCTCCGGGCCGAACCATGCCCGGGCCGCCGGCACGTCGAGGATCTCCATGCGATGCCATCCGACTTCCGGCGCCGGCGAGGCCTTCACCGCGGCACCCAGGGATTTCGCCATCAACTGGCCGCCCAGACAATGACCAACCACCGGCACCTGCGCGTGCATGGCCTGAAGGATCAGCCGTTCCGCCTGTCTCAGGAAAGGCAGCGGGTCGTTGGCGCTCATCGCTCCACCCAGCACGGCAAGGCCGCAGAAGCCCTCGATGCGATCGGGAAACGGTGTCCCGGCGGCCGCATTGCGCACGTCCAGGCCAATGCCCTCACGCTTGGCCCAGCTGCCGAGGTATCCCGGCCCGTCGTCGCTCATGAATTGCAGCACCAGGACCGGTCTCATGCCTTCGCGCCCTCAGGGTTCGATACCTTCCGAAATCATCGCTCGAAGTCGGGGGCCGGCCAATCCGGCGCGGCGCCCACAGCCGGGCGACCGGACGTGACCCCAACACCCGGCGTCTCGGCCAGTGCGCTTGACCTGGCGCAAGGCGCGGTCAGCGGGGAACCGAAGAATCGATCATCCGCGAACAAAGGCCCGTCCATGAGATCCAGTTCCCTCGCGCATCCTCGGCGAGCGACCAGCGCGTCGCGACCTACTCTGGATTCTCTCGATGCCACGCACCGGGAGATCCTCGCGGCGTTGACCCAGCTCGAGCAACTGGTGCAGCACCTGGCCGCCAATGGCAGCGACGCCGTGGCGCAGCAGAGCGCGGCCACGGTTTGCCGTTTCTTTTCCACCGTCGCGCGCCAGCACCATCTGGATGAAGAACTGCAGGTGTTTCCGCCGCTCCTTGCACGCGCCGACACGGCGCTCGTCCAGCAGATCCAGCGCTTGCAGCAGGATCATGGCTGGCTCGAGGAAGACTGGATCGAGTTGTCGCCGCTGCTGCAGGCGGTTGCGGAAGGACAGAATGTCTACGAGGTGGAAACCTTGCGCGATGGCGTGAACGTGTTCGTGAACCTCTATCACGAACACATCGCTCTGGAAGACTCGCTGGTCTATCCCGCCGCGCGCAAGCAGGCCAAAGAGTAGGCTGGCCCCAGCGCTCGCTCGAGCGCACGATCGGCATCGACGAGACGTGATGCCGAGGCTGCTGTCTCGCGCACGACCAGGCGGCCGCTCGCGCCGGGACACGAATGCCGCGCAGGCATACTGCTGGCCCGAGCCGGCGCCGACCGGCTCCCCTCGACGTCACGAAAGGCCCGGTCGACATGAAGCTCGACGCGTCGATGAGCGCGCCGCCGTCGGGCGTCATGCTGGCTGCATATTTCAGTCTCGCTGCCAGCATGGCCCTGGTGGGCAGCTACGTCGGACTGTCCAAGCTGCTCGTCGGCGTGTTTCCAGTGTTCCTGCTGGCATGGCTGCGCTTCGCGATCGCTGCCGGCGCGATGGTCCACTGGGTGCGCCGATCGCCGCTGGAGGCACCGCTGTCGCGGCACGACCGCGTGCTGCTGTTCTGGGAGAGCTTTCTCGGCAACTTCCTCTTTTCGATCTGCATGCTCTACGGCGTGGCGTTCAGTTCGGCTGTTTCGGCCGGCGTGGTGATGGCCGGGATTCCGGCCACCGTGGCGATCCTCTCGCGCATCTTCCTCGGCGAGCGCATGAACGCTCGCACCGTGCTGGCGATCGCTTGCGCCATGGCGGGCATCACACTGCTGGCACTGGCGCGACCCGGTGATTTCGCGCCTTCGGGCGCCACCGGACCCGCCTGGAAGGCCACGCTGGGCCATGTTCTGCTCGTCGGGGCAATGGTGTGCGAGGCGAGCTACGTCGTCATCGGCAAGCGCCTTGCAGCGAACGTGTCGCCGCGTCGCATCAGCGCGCTGATCAATCTGTGGGGTCTGGCATTGGTGACGCCTCTCGGGCTGTGGCAGGCCCGGCAATTCGACTTCGGCGGGGTGGCTTCGTCGGTCTGGGTGTTGCTCGTGTTCTACGCGCTCGCAGCGAGCACGGCCACGGTGTGGCTTTGGATGCGGGGCCTGCGGCATGTGCCGGCTGCGCGCGCCGGCGTGTTCACCGTGATGCTGCCGATCTCCGCGGCAGCTGTGGGCATCATGATCCTGGGTGAACCCTTTGGCGCTGCGCACATGGTGGCCTTCGCGCTCGCCGTGGCCGGACTGCTGCTGGCCACCTGGCCGAATCGCCGCGTCGACGACGAAACGCCCTAGTGCGCGCCAGCGCCTGGGCGCCCCTGGCCGAGCGAGGCGGGCACGAGGGCCGGAAACCGAAGATAGGTCGGATACAGCAGCTGATCGGTCAGCGTGAATGCGACTTCGGTGACGGCCCGCTTCAGCGCCACCTCGCGTTCGCGTGGTTGACCGATCAGCGCGCGCTCGAGCCAGCCGAAAAGCTCGTCTTCGAAACGGGTGCACAGGGTCACCAGTTCGCCGCTCAGGTCAACCGATTCCGATACGGCCGGCCGATGTTCGTCCAGGGAGTCTGCTGCCATCGATCGCCCTCCTGCGCGCGAGGACGCGAGCTTAGCGCCGTGTGGGCGACTCGTGCAGGTAGCTGTGCAGCTCGGCATTGGGTCGATCGAGGAGGTCCGTGCGGTCCCGTTCACGCAGGTGCCGGTCGAAGAACGCCAGCGCGTAGTCGGCGATCCAGCGTGGATTGCCTTGTGCGACAGCAGCGACCGTGTCGCGACCGATCGACGCCAGGTTCGTCCAACCCAGATGATTCTCGCCGCGCAACACCATCAGGTAGCGCCCGGCGTGCAGCCGCTCGAACATCGCCGGCAGGTCGGGCGTGATACCGAAGTCGAGCGTGCCACCCTGCAGCATCACCGGCACGGGTACGGACACCTCGGCATGCGGCTGCAGATACGGCGCCACGTAGGGCGAGAGCCCGAGAGCCGCGCGCACTCGCGGCTCGCGCCACGCGGTCCGCGCACCCGCCAGGCCGAGCACCGTGTAGCCCCCGAGCGAATGGCCGATCGCACCGATGCGGCCGTCGTCCACATGCCGATGCAGAAACGCCGATCTGTCGGCGTCGGCGGCGACGAGCAGATCGATCAGCGCTGTCATGTCCTGCCGACGGTCGATGTAGGTCTCGGCGATCCAGTCCTGGGGTCGCGCGAACGCGGTGACGCCTCCGATGCCCGCACGCCCCTGCGCGTCGGCATGGTCCACCGCTGCCACGATATAGCCCATGCGCGACAAGTGCTCGGTCAGGAAGATCGACTGGTCGCCGGCACCGAGGTAGCCGTGCGAGAACACCAGCAGCGGATGGCGCCCGGGTGCCGGCGGGGCGCCGGCCGCCACGCGCCCGATCGGCCCGCCGTAGTCGAAGCGCTTTTCGCCGGCGACGGCCGGATACCAGACGAACAAACGCCGCCCCTGCGCTCCGGCCGTGGCATCACCCGCGTGCCACTCGCTGCGGCGAAAGCCAGCTGCGTGGCGTGTGGAGCCATCGGCGTCGCGGCTCGATGCCAGCCATCCCAGCGTGACCCCGGCTGCTGTCAGCAATGCGCCGCGCCGATGCGGGTCGACGGAGCCGGCGCTGCGCGCCAAACCGTCCGTCATACCGTCGTCATCGGCTCGGCCGCTGCGGCCAATGCGGCACGCGCGATCGCGTGGACTTCGGTCGCCGACTTCGATGCCAACCGATGGTCCGACCACACCTGACGCCAGCGCCGGGCACCGGGCTCGCCGTGGCGCAGACCGATCATGTGTCGTGCCATTCGTGTCCACGGCGTCCCGTGCACACGGGCCTCGCGCTCCATGTAGGTCACCATCGCCGCTTCCACGTCATCGCGTCGTCGCGCGCCGTCGCGCTCTTCGCCGAGGAACAGGGTGTCCCAACGGCTCATCAGCCAAGGATCGTGGTAGGCCGCGCGGCCCACCATCACGCCGTCGATCCGTCCCAGATGCTCTGCCACGGCCTGCAGCGTGTCGATGCCGCCATTGGCGATGAAAGTCAGTGCGGGAAAGTCTCGTTTCAGGCGATCGACCCGCTCGTGCCGCAGCGGCGGGATCTCCCGGTTCTGTTTCGGGCTCAAACCACGCAGCCAGGCGTTGCGGGCGTGCACGATGAACACGTCGCACCCGCCTTCGGACACGGTACCGACGAAGTCGCGCACGAACGCATAACTGTCGTTGCGGTCGATGCCGATGCGGTGCTTGACCGTCACCGGCACGCTCGATGCGCCGCGCATCGCGTGCACGCAGTCGCGCACCAACGCCGGCTCGGCCATCAGGCAGGCCCCAAACGCGCCGCGCTGCACGCGTTCGCTCGGGCAGCCGCAGTTCAGGTTGACCTCGTCGTAGCCCCAGCGTTCAGCCAGCCGTGCACAGCGCGCCAGCTCTTCGGGTTCGCTGCCACCGAGCTGCAGCGCCAGTGGATGCTCCGATGGGTCGAAATCGAGATGGCGCGACACGTCGCCATGCAACAGGGCGCCGGTGGTCACCATCTCGGTGTACAGGCGCGTGCGCCGGGTGATCAGTCGATGGAAGGCTCGGCAATGCCGGTCCGTCCAGTCCATCATCGGCGCCACGCACAGGCGCCAGGCCGACAGGGTCGAGCGCATCGGATTCGCCGCTCGGGCAATAGCGGCAAGTCGCCGCATCGCATTGTCGCTCACGGGGCCTGTCGGCGCCCGTGAGCGCCAGCGCGCGATCAGCGCTGAACGAGGCGGGCGAACTCCCAGATCAGATAGGCGGCACCGCCGAGAATCGTCGTGATCACGACACCGGTCGGCAGCTCCATCAAGCGAGGTCGCCCGGAGGCCACCCGCTCCCGAGGCAGCGGGCTGGGTCGGGTAAAGCCAGACTCCTCGCCCATCTGGGTCGATGCGAACGTGCCGACCTGCGAGTTGTAGAGATCGGCATGTTGTGTGCTGGGCACGTGGCCGTACTCGCTATTGGGAAACAGACCACCGTATCCTGTCGAGCGCATCAGTTCACTCGGACGCTCGTCGGAAGGTTCGTCGTGCCAGTCGAAGACGTGGTAGTCGCGCGCCATGCCCGGATTGTTCAACCGATAGCCGCGATGCAACAGCCCGCGGTTGAATGGACGTCGCGATCGGGCTGCTGCAGGCTGTGACGGATTGCCTTCCCACGACGTGCCGGCGATCGTTCGGGTCGCCGTGCGGCATGTCCCGGCTCTCGTCCGGGGCGACGGACCAGTGCCTTGCGGCGCTCACTAGAATCGTTGCGAACTCCTGCCCTGTGCGTGCGATGAGCAGTCCGAACCCGCAACAACCCGTTGCCCATGGCGTGTTGATCGTCGATGACGATCCACAGGTCACTGAGCTGCTGCAGGACTATCTCGAGGGGCATGGTTTCCGTACCCATGCGGTGCCGAATGGAGAGCGCATGCGTCAGGCGCTGGCCAGGCAGCCGGCGGATCTCGTGCTGCTCGACCTGGGCCTGCCGGGCGAAGACGGCCTGAGCCTGATGCGCTGGTTGCGCGAAAACAGGGACGGACCCGTCATCATCCTCACCGGTCGCGGCGAGGCCGTGGACCGCGTGGTGGGCCTCGAGCTCGGGGCTGACGACTACATCGCCAAGCCGTTCGACCTGCGTGAGCTGCTGGCGCGTGTGCGCGCCGTGCTGCGTCGAACGAATGCGTCCTCCACAACGCCTGGCGCTGCGATCTTCGCGTTCCAGGGCTTCCGACTCGACACCAAGGGGCGCACGTTGCAGCGTGAGTGCGGTACCGACGTGCCGCTGACGAACGGCGAGTACGCCTTGCTGCTCGCCTTCGTGCAGGCGCCGCACCGGGTGTTGTCGCGCGACGAGCTGCTCAATGCGACGCACGGGCGCGACGCCGGCCCGTACGACAAGACCATCGACGTGCAGGTCGGGCGCCTTCGTCGCAAGATCGAGCGTGATGCGGCGCAGCCTGCGCTGATCAAGGCCGTGCGCGGCGCCGGCTATCTGCTCACGGTCGATGTGCAGCGCTTGAGCGCGTGATCGACCGGCAGTGAAGAACCTCCATCGCCAACTGGTCGAGGTCTCGCCCGACGGCATCGTCGTCGTCGACACGCGCGGCCGCATCATCCATGTCAATGCCCAGGCCGAGCGGCTGTTCGGCTATGCCGAAGGACGCATGGTGGGCTTGCCTCTGGAGTCGCTGGTGCCGCAGCGCTTTCGCGCAGTGCACGACAAGCATCGCTCGCATTTCATGGGTCATGCGAATGCCCGCTCCATGGGCATCGGCATGCATCTCACCGGGCTGCGACGCGACGGCAGCGAGTTCCCGATCGAGGTCGGACTGGCGCCGCTGAGCGATGCGACCGGCCATGTCGCGGCGGCGGCTTACGTGCGTGATCTGTCCCCCACCGACCGCGGACAGGCCGCTTTCAAGCAGATCCGCTACCAGGAAGTGGTGCGCCGCTTCAGCCAGGAGGCGTTCACCGAACTGCATCTGGAACGGGTGGTGCAACGTGCGCCTCAGCTGCTGGCCGACGCGCTGGAGTGCGACGCGAGCGAACTGCTGCTGCTCAGTCGAGACCGTCGCGAGTTTCAGCTCAGGGCGTCACACGGCGTGGACGAGGCTCTGCGCGCCGCGCAGCACACGTCCAACACGCCGCAATCGATGCCCGGCTTCGTGATCGCTGCCAATGAACCGGTCGTCGCCGATGACCTGCGACGCGAGTCGCGCTGGCAGGTCAGCCCGGCCGTGGTCGAGGCGGGCTATCGCGCGCTGCTGGCGGTGCCGGTGCAGCTGCGCGGTCAGTCGGTGGGTGTGCTCACCGCACGCTCGCGTCAGGTCAAACGATTCGCCCACGACGACGTCAGCGTGTTGACGGCGATCGCCTACCTGGTCTCGGTACTGCTCGAACGCCAGCAGGGCGAGGAACGCCTGACGCAAGGGCAGAAGATGGAGGCGCTGGGTCAGCTCACCGGCGGCGTGGCGCACGACTTCAACAACATCCTCACCGTCGTACTCGGCAACCTGCAGTTGCTGGACGACCTGCTGCAGGATCAGCAGCGCCCGTTGAAGTACGCCGCCGCGGCGACGCGCGCGGCCCAGCGTGGGGCCGATCTGACGCGCAAGCTGCTGGCCTTCTCGCGCAAGCAGCCACTGGCGGCCCGACCCGTGGCAGTGGAAGCATTCTTTCGAAACTGGACCGAACTGCTGGGTCGCACGCTGGACGAATCCATTCGACTCGTCACGCGCTGCAGCGAACCGGGCTTGGTGTTGCACACCGACCCGGGATTGCTCGAGACCGCCCTGCTCAATCTGGCGCTCAATGCGCGCGATGCGATGCCGGGGGGCGGCACCCTGACCGTCACGGCCGAGCCGGCGTCGATCGCGCACGACGATCCGGTCGACGCCCGCGAGCTGACAGCCGGCGCGTACGTGCTGATCTCGGTGACCGACACCGGGTTCGGCATGGACGCGGAGGTGATGCGCCATGTCTTCGAGCCCTTCTTCAGCACGAAGGACGGTCGCGGCAGCGGGCTCGGCCTGGCCATGGTCTATGGCTTCGTACGGCAGACCGGCGGCGGCGTGGCCGTCTACAGCGAACCGGGCCGGGGCACCACGTTCAAGCTTTACCTGCCAAGGCAATCCGGTGATGCGGCGGGAGCCGGCGACGCGGTCGAGCAGCGGCCGAGGGGCAACGAGCGCATCCTGCTGGTCGAGGATGACGACGAGGTGCGTGCCGTGGCTGGAGCCTTCCTGGCACAGCTTGGCTATCAAGTGGTCGAGGTGGGCCATGCGACCGCGGCGCTGGAAGTGCTCGATCGCGAAGCCGGCTTCGACCTGTTGTTCTCGGACGTGGTGCTGCCGGGCGGCACGAGCGGTCCGCAATTGGCCCAGATCGCGATGGAGCGATTCCCGAATCTGAAGGCGTTGCTCGCCTCAGGCTATCCGCGCGACGCGCTCAGCGGCCTGAAAGGCGAACTCGAGCACGTGGCGCTGCTGAGCAAGCCCTATTCACGAGATGAACTCGCGCGCGCCGTGCGGCGCGCGCTCGGCGACTAGCTGTTGGCGTCAGGCTGCCTCGGCCGGCGCCGCCCAGGCTGCGGCAGATCCGTCGCCGGCGGCTGCCGCCGAACGCAGCGCCGCGATATCGATCAGCTCGATTTCGCGCAGGTGCACCTTGATCAAGCCGTCGTCCTGGAAGCGGGAGAACAAGCGGCTGACGCTCTCCAACGTCAGGCCAAGATAGCTGCCGATCTCGGCACGGCTCATGCGCAGGTTGAATGCCCGCGGCGAGTAGCCGTTGGCCGCGAAGCGCTGCGACAAATCGAGCAGGAAGCGCGCCAATCGCTGCGCGGCCCGCATGCCGCCCAGTCGCATGAGGTGCTCCCGCTCACGGCGCAGGGCGGAGCCGAAATGGCGATAGAGGTCGTTGCGCAGACCGGGCACACGCGAACAGGCGGTCTCGAAGTCGGCGATCGGCAGAACCAGCACCTCGCTGTCTTCCAGCGCCTGCACATCGGTGGCACAGGGCTGGCCGGCCAGCGCGTCGGCACCGAGCAGATCACCGCGCATCGGGAAGTCGAGCACCAGTTCCTCCCCGTCATCGCCCGGCAGCGACGACTTCAGGCACCCGAATCGCACCACGAACAACGCGGTCGACGGCATGCCGGCGCGGTAGAGATAGGTGCCGCGACGGATGCGGCGCGGCGTCCATTGGGCGCCGGCATCGCCGAGCGCGATGCTCGGAAAGGCGATCTGCTGGCAGCCGTCCTGGGCGGCGCGCTGGACATGGAGGGCCGACACGTCGTGCCGGATCGGGGTGGCGATGGTCTGGACGTTCATGCTTGTGGTTCCGGTTGGCTTGATGCTGAGCAAGACTTTACGAATCGCCTCCTCGGCGGCGGTGAACGCTCGACATCGTTCGGCAACAGTTGACAACAAACCGGCCTGGCGGCACCTGCGCTTGCGTCCGGTCAACCACGGCGGCGCTCGCGCTCCGCGCCAAGGCAGGATCTGTTGACCGAGGGCAACCCGCACCGGGGCGCGGTGCGAATACTCGCGGCATGCTGATCTGCAAGGTCCGATGACTCGACTGCCTGGTCCCGCTGGTGCATCCGCCGGTCGCGAACTGAAGCGCTTGCTGCGCGAGCGGCAATGCGCGTTGCACCGCGAGTGGGCGTTGCACGTCCGCCACGACATCGGCGACGACGACTTGTTGCCGGCACGTCAACATGTGGAGGACGCGCTGGTGCAGGTGACGCAGGCCTTGGAGCGGGCCGAGCGCGGGCGCTACGGACTGTGCGTCTGCTGCAACCGGCCGATCGACTTCCAGCGGCTGCTCGTGCATCCGGCGGCGGCGCGTTGCTGGCCATGCCAGCAGGCTGCCGAGTCGGGCGGCGAGGCGTTGGCCGGTGAGGCCGACCTCGCACATTGAGTTCGGCGGCGGTCGGCTGCCCCGTCCCGAGGCCGCATCAGACACCGACGCCGGAGCGCATCGGCGAGTGGTGCGTGACCTTGTAGAACCAGCGACGGGCGCCACGCACGTCGAACCGTTGCCATCGCTGAGGATCCTGACGCAAACGGTCGGCAATCGCGTACAGAGCGAGCGGATTCATGCCCATGCCGATGTGGCTGGCATGCACCTCGATGTTCTCGGTGTGGGGATGATGCGGATTGAGGCTGCACTGCCAGGCCACCACACCGTCGGTGCGTGAGTAGATCGACGTGGTCGGCACCGCCGGTGGCTCGCGCAATTGCGCGATCAGGTCGTGGTTGTCGGCCACCGACTGGCCGCTGACGAACTCGTAGAAGCGCCAGGCATTGGTGGCTCGCGGGTGCCCCGCGAACGGCGAGCCCAGCGTGATCACGCAGCGTACGGTGGCCGGTTGTTCCTTCGCCAGCTCGCGCGCATAGACGCCTCCGAGGCTCCAGCCGATGAGGCTCACCTTCTCGCGGTGCCGCTCTCCCAGATGGAGCAGACGCGCGCGACAGGCTTCAAGCACGCCGTGACGCGGGCCGAAATTGAAGCCTTGTTTCCATGCGTGGACCGAATAGCCTCTTGCATGCAGAAAACTGCGCAACGGGGCGGTGCTGAAGTCCGACGCGCCCAGCCCCGGGAACACGAGCACCGGGTGTCCGTCGCCCGGCGGCAGCTTGTCGAGCCACGGCGCCGCCGCCAGCAACGCGGCGTACTCCCAGGGCGCGCGGGCCTCCATCATCATCAGCAACGCGCCCGGCGGCTGCAGCGCGTCGAGCGCTGTCGTCTCGGGCTGCGTGTCGGGCGCCTTGCCTGATCGGGGAATGGCCATGTCGAGCGCGCCGCGTGCTGCGAGTGGATCTGGGAGCATGGTAGCCAGACCGACGGCGGCGGCTTAGTGCGTTCTCACCAGGGGCGCCTGTCGCCCGCGTGACAGGTTGGACAGATCGTGATCGTTCAGGTCGCCGCGCCCGGACACCCGGCCGCACCCGCGCGGCGTTCACGCAGGGCCAGAGCCTCGTTGGCGATCAATGCGCCGAGCACCAGCGTGCCGCCGACGAGCGCACTGGGCGCGGGCACCTCGCCGGCGCCGAGCCAGGCCCAGGCCACGCCGAAGATCACCTCGAGCAGCGCCAGCAGGGCGATCTCGGGCCCCGGCAACACCCTCGACAGCCGCACTGCCAGCAAACAGGGAATCGCCAGTTGCACGACGCCCAGCAGGGCCAGCAGCGACAGGTCGTGAGTCGAAGCCTGCAGTGGCAGCGCCAGAGGCCAGGTGACCAGCGCCGAGAGCACGGCGCCGACCATCACCGCCGGCAGCATATCGGGAGCATCGGCGTTTTCGTCCGGGTCGCCGCTGCCATGCGAGACATGCTGCAGCAGCGTCCAGTTCACCGCGCCGGCGATCGGCACCGCCAACGCAACGCCCATCCCGGCCAGCGCACCGCTGCCAAGCGACATCTCCCGCCCGAACATCCAGGCGATGCCGACGCCGGCGACTCCGATGGCCACCCAGGTGCGGCGGTGCAGCCGATGACGCAGCACGACGCGCGCGAACACCGCAGTGACCAGCGGCGCGACAGCCAGGGTGACGAGCACGTTGGCCACGTTCGTCAACGTGATCGCGATCATGAAGGCGGTGTACATCACGGCCCAGCACAGGCCCGACAGCCACTGCGGCCAACCGGAGCGCAGCAGGCCGCGCCACAGTGCCTTGCCGCGCATGGCGCCAAGCGCCACGGCCAGCGCCACGGCCGTGAAGGCGCTGCGCCAGAAGGTGACTTCGAAACTGCGTGCGGCCTCGAGATGCCGCGTCACCACGCCGGCGATGCTCCACATCAGCGTGACCAGGACCATCAGCGCGACCGCGCGCGAATGAGTCATCCGCTATGCCGCCTCGCGCGCAGCCCGTTTGCGTTCGTGCTCCTTGAGGTGACGCTTGCGGATGCGGATCGACTTCGGAGTGATCTCGCACAGCTCGTCGTCGGCGATGAACTCCACCGCGTACTCCAGCGTCAGTTCGATCGGCGGTGTGATCTTGATCGCGTCCTCCTTGCCGCTGACGCGGAAGTTGGTGAGCTGCTTGGTGCGCACCGCGTTGACGACGAGATCGTTGTCGCGCGAATGGATGCCGACGATCATGCCCTCGTAGACCGGGTCACCGGGCTTGACGAACATGCGACCGCGGTCGTCAAGCTTGCCGAGCGCATAGGTGACGATCTCGCCGTCCTCCTGGCTGATCAGCACGCCGTTCTTGCGGCCGCCGATGTCGCCCTTGTAGGCCTCGTAGCCGTCGAAGATGTGGCTCATGAGGCCGGTACCGCGCGTGATGTTCAGGAACTCGGTTGAAAAGCCGATCAATCCGCGCGCGGGGATGCGGTATTCCAGCCGCACGCGACCGCGACCGTCGGGCTGCATATCGGCGAGTTCGCCTTTGCGCAAGCCGAGTTCCTGCATCACGGCCCCCTGGTGGCTGTCTTCGACGTCGACGGTCAGCAGTTCCATCGGCTCATGGCGCTCCGGTCCGTTCGGCCCTTGCACCTCGTGCAGCACCACGCGCGGCCGCGAAACGGCCAGTTCATAGCCCTCGCGGCGCATGTTCTCCAGCAGGATCGTCAGATGCAGCTCGCCGCGGCCCGACACCTCGAACACGCCGTCGTCGTCGGTGTCCTTCACCCGCAGCGCGACATTGCTTTGCAGTTCGCGGTCGAGTCGATCACGGATCTGGCGGCTGGTGACGAACTTGCCCTCGCGGCCGGCCAGGGGCGAGGTGTTGACGCAGAAGTTCATCGTCAGCGTCGGTTCGTCGACCGTGAGCATCGGCAGCGGACGTGGCGACTCAAGACTGGTGATCGTCATGCCGATGCCGATGTCCTCGATGCCGTTGACGAGCACGATGTCGCCAGGCCCCGCGCTGTCGGCCAGCGTACGCTCCAGGCCCTCGAACTTCATCACCTGGTTCACCCGCGCCCGGCGCGGCGTGCCGTCGGTGCCCTCGCAGACCGCAACGTCCATGGCCGGCCGCAGGGTGCCGGCGTTGATGCGGCCGATGCCGATGCGGCCGACATAGCTCGAATAGTCGAGCGAGCAGATCTGCAGTTGCAGCGGCTCGTTCTCGTCGCCTTCGTGAGGCGGCACATGTTCGAGCACGGCGTCGAACAAGGCCGACATGTCACCCGTGACTTCGCCCTCGCGGCGGCTTGCCCAGCCGTTCAGGCCCGAGGCGTAGATCACCGGGAAGTCGAGCTGGTCTTCGCTGGCGCCCAGCTTGTCGAACAGATCGAAGGTGGCGTTGATCACGTAGTCGCAGCGCGCGCCGGGTCGGTCGACCTTGTTGACGACGACGATCGGCTTCAGCCCGAGCGCCAGCGCCTTGCGGGTCACGAACCGCGTCTGCGGCATCGGGCCCTCGACGGCGTCGATCAGCAGCAGCACGCCGTCGACCATCGACAGCACACGCTCGACCTCGCCGCCGAAGTCGGCATGCCCGGGCGTGTCGACGATGTTGATGTGCGTGCCCTTCCACTTGACCGCACAGTTCTTGGCCAGGATGGTGATGCCACGCTCGCGTTCGAGGTCGTTGCTGTCCATCACCCGCTCGGCCACCTGCTGGTTCTCGCGGAAGGTACCGCTCTGGCGGAGCAGCTGGTCCACGAGCGTGGTCTTGCCGTGGTCGACGTGGGCAATGATGGCGATGTTGCGGATCTGTGTGTTCATGATTCAGGGCTCACGAGCCGAGGCGCAGACCTGCACCTCGGCCGGACTCAACAGGCGGTCGGCGATCAGCTCGCCAGCCGTGACGTGGCCGCTGCCGAGAAAAGCGCGCGGTGAGTCGGCGTAGACACGCACGGCCGGTGCATCGGCCGCCGTGACCCGTCGACGAAGGCCCGTCAGGAAACGTGCGGCGTCGTCGCGTTCGAGGCAGAACGCGGGCCACAGCGCGAGCAGGCAGTCGGTCGGATGGAGTACCGCATCGCGCGAAGCGACGTCGAGGGCGTCCAGCTTCTCGAAGCTCACCGTGTCGTCGAGCCGGAGCGGGCCCGAAGCCGTGCGCCGCAGGGCACTCAGGTGCGCGCCGCAGCCGAGCGCCTGGCCGATATCGTCGGCCAGCGTCCGAATATAGGTTCCTTTGCTGCAGGCCACGTCGATGACGAGTGCCGCGCCCTCGAGGCTCACTCGGCGGATGTGATGGATCCGTACCGGCCGGGCCTGCCGTTCGACCTCCACGCCGGCGCGGGCGTAGTCGTACAGCGCACGTCCGTCCTTCTTCAGCGCTGAGTACATTGGCGGCAGCTGCGTGATCGAGCCTTCAAACTGTCTCAGCACGGTGTCCACCTGCCCGGGCGCCAGATCGACCGGTTTGCGCTCGACGACCGCCGTTTCACGATCGCCCGAGGCCGTGCGTTCGCCGAGTTGGAGCGTGGCACGATAGGCCTTGTCGGCGTCGAGGCTTGCCTGGGCGAATTTGGTCGCGGCGCCGAAGCAGATCGGCAGAAGCCCGGACGCCAGTGGGTCGAGCGTGCCGGTGTGGCCGGCCTTCTCGGCGTGGTACAGCCGCTTCGCGCGCTGCAACGCCTGATTGCTCGTCAGGCCGGCCGGTTTGTCGAGCAGCAGCACGCCGTGCACCGGGCGGCGCGGCTGACGAGGGACGTTGGGGTTCATGCGTCGTCGTCCTGCGCCCGAGTGGCATTGGCCTTGCGGATCAGCGCGCTCAGCTCGGCGGCACGCTCGGTGCTGCGGTCGAACTGGAAGTGCAGCGTCGGCACGGTGTGGATGGCCAGGCGCTTGAACAGGCCGTTGCGCAGGTACCCCGCCGCTTCGTTCAGCGCGGTTTCGCAGGCCTGGGCGTCGCCGACCAGCAGCGAGAAGAAGACCTTGGCGTGCGCATAGTCCGGTGACACCTCGACGGCGTTGATCGTCAGCATGCCGATGCGCGGGTCCTTCAGCCCACGAATCAGCTCGGCCAGATCGCGCTGGATCTGGTCGGCGACGCGGAATCCGCGATTGGGGGTGGCCTTCTTGTGGCGCATGGAATGGATCGTCGAGGGACTTCAGAAGCGAGAACCCCGCCGTCTCGTCGAGGGCGGGGTTCGCACGGGCTGGCGAAACTCCGCAATCACAGCGTGCGGGCGATCTCCTTGATCTCGAAGAACTCCAGCTGATCGCCTTCGGCAATGTCGTTGTAGCCCTTGACGTTGAGGCCGCACTCGAAGCCCTCCTTGACCTCGCGCACATCGTCCTTGAAGCGCTTGAGGCTGTCGAGCTCGCCGGTGAAGACCACCACGTTGTCGCGCAGGATCCGCACGCGTGCGGCGCGGCGCACCACACCCGCGGTGACCATGCAGCCGGCGATCGCCCCGACCTTGCTGATGCGGAACACCTGACGGATCTCGGCATTGCCGATGATCTCCTCCTTCTGTTCCGGCGCCAGCATGCCGGCCATGGCCGCCTTCACATCGTCGACGGCGTCATAGATGATGTTGTAGTAGCGGATGTCGATGCCGCTGCCCTCGGCGAGCTTGCGCGCACCGGCATCGGCGCGCGTGTTGAAGCCGACGATGACGGCCTTGGACGCGATCGCGAGATTCACGTCGCTCTCGCTGATGCCACCCACGGCCGCGTGAACGACCTGGACCTTGACCTCGTCGGTCGAGAGCTTGAGCAGCGACTGGGCCAGCGCCTCCTGCGAACCCTGCACGTCGGCCTTGATGATCAGCGACAGGGTCTGCACCTGTCCTTCGCCCATCTGCTCGAACATGTTCTCGAGCTTGGCCGCCTGCTGCTTCGCGAGCTTGACGTCGCGGTACTTGCCCTGGCGGAAGGTGGCGATCTCGCGTGCACGACGTTCGTCGGCCAGCACCATGAAATCGTCTCCGGCCTGGGGCACCTCGGTCAGGCCTTGAATCTCCACGGGAATCGACGGTCCGGCCTCGCCGCAGGGCTTGCCGTCCTCGTCGAGCATCGCGCGCACGCGGCCGTAGCTGGCACCGGCCAGCACCACGTCGCCGCGCTTGAGCGTGCCCGACTGCACCAGGACGGTGGCCACCGGGCCGCGGCCCTTGTCGAGCTGGGCCTCGATGACCAGGCCTTTGGCCGACGCCTCGGTCGGCGCCTTGAGTTCCAGCACTTCGGCCTGCAGCAGCACCTGCTCCAGCAGATCGTCGATACCCTGCCCGGTCTTTGCGGACACCGGCACGAACGGCGAATCACCGCCGAACTCCTCGGGCACCACCTGCTCGGCGACGAGCTCGTTCTTCACGCGTTCGGGGTTGGCCTCGGGCTTGTCGATCTTGTTCATCGCCACCACGATCGGCACGCTGGCCGCCTTGGCATGGTGGATCGCTTCCTTGGTCTGCGGCATCACGCCATCGTCGGCTGCCACCACCAGGATCACGATGTCGGTGGCCTTGGCGCCGCGCGCGCGCATCGCCGTGAATGCGGCGTGGCCCGGCGTGTCGAGGAAGGTGATCACGCCACGCGGCGTCTCGACATGGTAGGCGCCGATGTGCTGCGTGATGCCGCCGGCCTCGCCCGCCGCCACGCGCGTGGAGCGGATGTAGTCGAGCAGCGAGGTCTTGCCGTGGTCCACGTGGCCCATCACGGTGACCACCGGCGCGCGCGGCTTGCCTTCGCCGGTCTGCGCCGCCTGCTCTTCCTCGGAGAACGCCTCGGGGTCGTCGAGTTTCGCGGCCAGCGCCTTGTGTCCCATCTCCTCGACCACGATCATCGCCGTCTCCTGGTCGAGCTGCTGGTTGATCGTGACCATCTGGCCGAGCTGCATCAGCTTCTTGATGACCTCGCTGGCCTTGACCGACATCTTATGGGCCAGGTCGGCCACGCTGATGGTCTCGGGGATATGCACCTCCTGCACCACCGCCTCGGCCGGCGGCACGAAAGCCGGTGCGTCGTCGCTGCGATCGCCCTTGCGTGCACCGCGCGGCGCACGCCATCCGGCGCGCGCACCGCCGGCGTCACCGCGGGTCTTCAGCGTGCGTTTCTTGGCGGCGTCGTCGGCCCAGCTCGACGACAGCTTCTCGGACTTGACCGACTTCTTGTCGCCGGGCTTGGCCGTCGTCGACGGCGCGGCCGGGGCGCCTGCGGCGGCCTTGGGCTTGTGAATCGTGCCCTTGATGCCTTCTGCCGCCGGCTTGGCCTCCTCGGGCTTCTTGGCCGTGAGCACCTTCTTGGGGGCGGCCATCATCGCGCGAATGGCCGCGGCCTCGGCCTCGGCCGACCGGCGGCGGTTTTCAAGTTCGCCGGCGCGCGCCTTCTCGGCCTCCGCATCGGCGGCCTTGACGACCCGTAGGGCCGGCTTGGCTGGTGCCGCAGGAGCGACGGGGGCCACCGGCGCTGCCGGCATCGCCTCTGTCGGCGACGCAACCGGCGCGGCCGCTTCGGCGTCGGCTCGCACGGCCGCTTCGGCAGCGGCCCGGGCTGCCTCTTCAGCGGCCTCGCGCTCGCGGCGTTCGTTCTCTTCACGCTGGCGGCGTGCCGCGTCTTCTTCCTGTCGCCGCAGCAATTCCGACTGGCGCTGCGCCTCCGCTTCGCGACGCTGCAGTTCCGCGGCGTCGATCACCGGTGCGACCGGTTCCTCGACCATCGGGGCCGCCGGTGTGTCCTCGCGCTTGACGAACACCCGCTTCTTGCGCACCTCGACCTGAATCGTGCGTGCCTTGCCGGAGGCGTCGGCCTGCTTGATTTCGCTCGTGCTCTTGCGCGTGAGCGTGATCTTCTTGCGTTCGGCGCCGCCGGTGCCATGCGCCGAGCGCAGGAACTCCAGCAGACGTTCCTTGTCGGCGTCGGTCAGCTTGTCGTCGGGCGACTGCTTGGCCAGGCCGGCCGATTGCAGCTGCTCGATCAATGCCCCGGCCGGCCGATTGAGTTCGGCGGCGAACTGGGCCACGGTGGTGACGGCCATTGCTGCGTTTCCTTGGTATGAGCTCTGCGTGCGGTCGTTGTCTCGACGGTTCAGGCGGTGAACCAGTGCTCTCGGGCCTTCATGATCAACGCCTTGGCCCGCTCGTCGTCAACGCCGGTCAGCTCCTGCAGTTCGTCGACCGCCAGATCGGCCAACCCGTCACGGGTGTGCACGCCGCCATCGGCCAGCTTGGCGATCAACTCGGGGGTCAGCCCTTCGAGATCGCGCAGATCCTGCGAGACCTCGTCGACGCGCTCCTCGCGCGCGATCTCCATCGTCAAGAGTGCGTCCTTGGCACGGGTGCGCAGTTCGTTGACGGTGTCCTCGTCGAAGGATTCGATCTCGAGCATCTCCTGCAGCGGCACGTAGGCCACTTCTTCCAGGCTGGTGAAGCCCTCGGCGATCAGGATGTCGGCAACCTCCTCGTCGACATCGAGCTTCTCGACGAACAGCTTGCGAACGGCATCGGATTCCTGCGCCTGCTTGGCACTGGACTCGTCGGCCGTCATGATGTTGATGCGCCAGCCCGTCAGCTCGGAGGCCAGGCGCACGTTCTGGCCGCCGCGGCCGATCGCGATCGCGAGGTTCTCTTCGTCGACCACCACGTCCATCGCGTGCTTCTCCTCGTCGACGACGATCGACTGCACGTTCGCAGGCGCCAGTGCGCCGATCACGAACTGCGCCGGATCGTCGGACCACAGGACGATGTCGACCCGCTCGCCGGCCAGCTCATTGGTCACCGCGTTGACGCGTGAGCCGCGCACGCCGACGCAGGTGCCGATCGGATCGACCCGTTTGTCGTGAGACTGCACGGCGATCTTGGCCCGTGACCCGGCGTCTCGCGCGCAACTCTTGATCTCCAGCAGCCCCTGCTCGATTTCGGGCACCTCCTGCGCGAACAGCTCCATCATGAAACCGGGCGACGAACGCGACAGCAAGATCTGCGGACCGCGAGCGGTAGGGTCGATGCCGCTGATGAACGCACGAACACGGTCGCCGGTGCGCAGGTTCTCCTTGGCAATCATCTCGTTGCGCTTCAGGCGGCCCTCGACACGCCCCGATTCGACGACGAGGTCGCCCTTGTCGAGGCGCTTGACCGTGCCGACGAAGATCTTGTCGCCGCGCGACAGGAAATCATTGAGCAACTGTTCGCGCTCGGCATCGCGGATCTTCTGCAGGATGACCTGCTTGGCGGCCTGCGCACCGATGCGGCCGATCGGCACCGAGTCGATCGGTTCCTCGATGTAATCGCCGACCTCGATGTCGGCGATGCGGTCGACCGCATCGCTGAGCATCTCTTCGGAGTCTGGGTTCTGCAGCCCGGCCTCGTCGGGCACGACCAGCCAGCGGCGGAAGGACTCGTACTCGCCGGTGTCGCGGTCGACGGCCACGCGAATGTCCACCTCACCACCGTGCAGCTTCTTCGTGGCTTGCGCCAATGCGGACTCGACTGCGCCGAACACCACCTCGCGGTCGACGCTCTTCTCACGGGAGATGGCGTCCACCAGCATCAGCATTTCGCGATTCATCGTTCTACCCTCGTCACTTCGGCCGCCGGCGCGCGCCGCCCGCGGCTGCCTGCGGGCGCACTCGCCTGCCCATCCGCAGAAGACGGACGGGCCGGGCCCCGCCGCCCCTTGAAATCCACCTGCGGCACGAGACGCGCATCACGCACCTCGGCCAACTCGAAATCCAGCGCCCGCTGCGGTTGCCCCTGCTCGGGCAACTCGAGCCGCCAGGCGCCGTCGCGCGCGCACAGCCGGCCGCGCCACTTCTTGCGTCCCTCGAACGGCAGCCGCAGCGTCAGCTCGATCTCGCTGCCGGCGAACCGCGCCCAATCGGCCGGCCGGCGCAGCGGCCGGTCCAGTCCGGGCGAGGACACCTCGAGCCTCGCGTAGTCGACGCCGTCGACCTGCAGCGCATACTGCAACTGCCGGGTGACGCGCTCGCAATCGTCCACGGTGATGAACTCGCCACCACCCGTTTCGTAGGTCCTTCCGGGTCGGCGATCGATGAACACGCGCAGCAATCCGCCTGCCGATCGTTCGAGATCGACCAGGTCGTAGCCCATCGCTTCGACCGTGCGTTCGACCGACTGCTGCCAGCTCATGTGTTCGTGCGTCACCTTCGATGCGGTCAAGCAAAAAAAATGGGCTGGAAAACTCCGCCCATTCAGCGCATGAAACGAAAACGGGATTCTACTCTGCAAGACCCGTACCCGCAAGACGAACCGGTCGGCGCCCGACCCCATGCGAGAATCCCGCGCCGTCGCCACTGCCCTACCCCCTAAGAAGCCCATGGGATTCCTCGCCGGAAAGCGCCTGCTGATCACGGGCGTGCTGAACAACCGTTCGATCGCCTACGGCATTGCCCGGGCCTGCCACCGCGAGGGAGCCGAGCTGGCCTTCAGCTACCAGGGCGAACGCTTCAGGGATCGCATCGCCGAGTTCGCGGCTGAGTTCGGCTCGTCGCTGATCTTCGAGTGCGATGTATCGGACGATGCGCAGATCGACCGCCTGTTCGGACAGCTCGGTCAGGCCTGGCCGCAATTCGACGGCTTTGTGCATGCCATTGCCTTCGCACCTCGGGAGGCCATCGCCGGCGACTTTCTCGACGGCATGACCCGCGAGAACTTCCGCATCGCTCACGAGATCTCGGCCTACAGCTTCCCGGCAATGGCCAAGGCGGCACTGCCCTATCTGCGTAGCGGGGCGGCCCTGTTGACGCTGAGCTATCTGGGTGCGGTGCGCTACGTGCCGAACTACAACACCATGGGCCTGGCCAAGGCGTCGCTCGAGGCCAGCGTGCGCTTTCTGGCCCAGAGCCTCGGCCCGCGCGGCATCCGCGTCAACGGCATCTCGGCCGGGCCGATCAAGACGCTGGCGGCCTCGGGCATCAAGGACTTCGGCAAGCTGCTCACCGAGTTCGCCGCCACGACACCCATTCGTCGCACGATCACGATCGACGACGTGGGCAACGTGGCGGCATTCCTGCTTTCGGATCTGGCCGGAGGCGTGAGTGCCGAGATCACCTATGTCGACGGCGGGTTCAGCCAGGTCGCCCTGACCGACGCGGCCGCCGGCTGAGCTCGGGTGCGGCCGCAGGCCGCCGGAGAACTCACTCAGGCCCGCACGCAGTCGACATAGTAGCTGCGCTGGAAGCCTTCGGTGTCGTTTTCCACCAGGCCGTGCACGTCGGTATCGAACCCGGGGAACCTGGCGTTGAACTCCTGCGCAAAACGCAAGTACTCGACGATGCGCCGATTGAAGCGCTCACCCGGGATCAGCAGCGGTATGCCCGGCGGATAGGGCGTCAGCAACGCGGTCGTGATGCGACCCTCGAGCTCCTCGATCGGCACTCGCTCGGTGTCGCGATGGGCGATGCGGGCATAGGCCTCCGACGGCTTCATCGCGGGCTGCAGGTCCGACAGGTACATCTCGGTGGTCAGACGCGCGATGTCGCCCTTGGCGTAGGTCTCGTGGATCGACTGGCAAAGATCGCGCAGCCCCGAGCGCTCGTACTTCGGATGGTGCTGACAGAACTCGGGCAGGATGCGCCACATCGGCGCGTTCTTGTCGTAGTCGTCCTTGAACTGCTGCAGCGCAGCCACCATGGTGTTCCATCGGCCCTTCGTGATGCCGATCGTGAACATGATGAAGAACGAGTAAAGGCCTGTCTTCTCGACCACCACGCCATGTTCGGCGAGGTACTTGGTGACGATGGCCGCCGGAATACCCGTCTTGGCGAACTTGCCGGTCACGTCCAGACCGGGCGTGACCACCGTGCTCTTGATCGGATCGAGCATGTTGAAGCCCGGGGCCAGATCACCGAAGCCGTGCCACTTCTCGTTGGCAGTCAGCATCCAGTCGTCGCGTTTGCCGATGCCCTCAGTCGCCAGGCGCGGGGGGCCCCAGACCTGGAACCACCAGTCGCGGCCCCAGTCCTTGTCGATCTTGCGCATCGCGCGGCGGAATTCGAGCGACTCGAGGATGCTCTCCTCCACCAACGCAGTGCCGCCCGGCGGCTCCATCATCGCGGCCGCCACGTCGCAAGACGCGATGATCGCGTACTGCGGCGATGTCGACGTGTGCATCAGATAGGCCTCGTTGAAGAGCGCGCGGTCGAGCCGGCGCGTCTCGGTATCGGCCACCAGGATTTGCGACGCCTGCGACAGGCCCGCCAGCAGCTTGTGGGTCGACTGCGTCGCGAAGACCAGTGCCTCCTTCGTGCGCGGTCGGTCCTTGCCGATTGCGTGCATGCCCTTGTAGAAGTCGTGGAAGGTCGCATGCGGCAGCCAGGCCTCGTCGAAGTGCAGCGTATCGATGTAGCCGTCCTGAAGCGACTTGATCTGGTCGACGTTGTAGAGCACGCCGTCGTAAGTGCTCTGCGTCAGCGTCATGATGCGCGGTCTCACCTTCTGCGCATCAGTGCCGGCCAGCAGGGGATTGGCCGCGATGCGACGGCGGATCGCCTCGGGTTCGAACTCCGCACGCGGTATCGGGCCGATGATGCCGAGGTGGTTGCGCGTCGGCGTCATGAACACCGGCACGGCCCCGGTCATGATGATCGAATGCAGGATGCTCTTGTGGCAGTTGCGGTCGACCACGACCACGTCGCCCGGCGCTACCGTGTGGTGCCACACCATCTTGTTGCTGGTGCTGGTGCCGTTGGTGACGAAGAAGCAGTGGTCGGCGTTGAAGATGCGTGCGGCGTTCTTCTCGCTGGCCGCCACCGGGCCGGTGTGGTCGAGCAGCTGGCCAAGCTCGTCGACGGCATTGCACACGTCGGCGCGCAGCATGTTCTCGCCGAAGAACTGGTGGAACATCTGGCCCACCGGGCTCTTCAGGAAGGCCACGCCGCCCGAATGCCCCGGGCAGTGCCATGAGTACGAGCCGTCCTGCGCGTAGTCCACCAAGGCCTTGAAGAAGGGCGGCGCCACGCTGTCGAGGTAGCTTCGCGCCTCGCGGATGATGTGCCGCGCCACGAACTCCGGCGTGTCCTCGAACATGTGAATGAAGCCGTGCAGCTCGCGCAGGATGTCGTTCGGAATGTGCTGCGAAGTGCGCGTCTCGCCGTACAGATAGATCGGGATGTCGGCGTTGCGCCGGCGGATCTCGCCGATGAAGTTGCGCAGATTCACGATTGCCGTGGCCGGGTTCTGGTCCGGGCCCGGCGTGAACTCCTCGTCGTCGATCGACAGGATGAATGCGCTGGCGCGACTCTGTTGCTGCGCAAACTGCGACAGATCGCCATAGCTGGTGACGCCCAGTACCTCCATGCCTTCCTTCTCGATCGCCGAGGCCAGCGCCCGGATGCCGAGACCGGACGCGTTCTCGGAGCGGAAATCCTCATCGATGATGACGATGGGGAAGTGAAAGCGCAGCATCTGAGTCGTTCTCCGGGGACTGGGGCCGCCGTCGCGGGCAGCGCAGTGTAGGACCGATTGCACCACCGGCCGGGCTGGCTACACTGCCGATCGCCCGCATCGCGGGCGGGAGGCCGGCTCGATGGACTGGAATGCAGCGGTCGGATGGTGGGTTGCCGCCGGCGTGCTGGTGGCGGCAGAGCTGGCCACGGGCACCTTCTATCTGCTGATGCTGGCGCTCGGTGCGGCGGCAGGCGCGGTAGCGGCGCATCTGGGCACCGGATTCAATGTCCAACTCGTCGCGGCCGCTCTGATCGGCGGGGGCGCTACCGCGCTGTGGCACCTGAAGCGCTTCCGCAACCCGCAGTCGGCACCGGCCGAAGCCAATCCGGATGTCAATCTAGACATCGGGCAGACCGTGCGCGTCGAGTCCTGGAATGCCGAGGGATCGGCGCAGGTGCACTACCGCGGCGCGTCATGGTCGGCGGTCTACCGAGGCAGCGGAACTCCGGCACCCGGCGAGCACACCATCGTGGCCGTGCAGGGCAGCCGGCTGGTGGTGTCGCCGCGCGCCTCGCACTGAACAGCAGCAGCCATACAGGAGCCTTCAGATGGAAGTGGCAGCGATCTTCCTCGTCATCGCCGTGATCTTCATCGCGCGCACGTTCAAGATCGTGCCGCAGCAGCATGCCTGGGTCGTCGAGCGGCTGGGCCGCTTCGACCGGACCTTGACGCCTGGACTGAAGTTCGTGATCCCGTTCGTCGAACGGGTCGCCTACAAGCATTCGCTGAAGGAGATTCCGCTCGACGTGCCGAGCCAGGTGTGCATCACCAAGGACAACACGCAGCTCCAGGTGGACGGCATCCTGTACTTCCAGGTCACCGATGCCATGCGCGCCAGCTACGGCTCGTCGAACTACATCATCGCGATCACTCAGCTGGCCCAGACGACGCTGCGCTCGGTGATCGGAAAGATGGAACTCGACAAGACGTTCGAGGAGCGCACGTCGATCAACACCGCCGTCGTCAATGCGCTCGACGAGGCGGCGCTGAACTGGGGCGTCAAGGTGCTGCGCTATGAGATCAAGGACCTCACGCCGCCGACCGAAATCCTGCGCTCGATGCAGGCGCAGATCACCGCCGAGCGCGAGAAGCGGGCACTGATCGCCGCCTCGGAGGGCAAGCGCCAGGAGCAGATCAACCTCGCCGAGGGCCAGCGCCAGGCGTTCATCGCCAAGAGTGAAGGCGAGCGCCAGTCGGAGATCAACCTGGCGCAGGGCGAGGCCGCAGCGATCACCGCGGTGGCCGAAGCCACCGCCGACGCGATCCGAAAGATTGCCGCAGCCATCGAACAGCCGGGCGGCGCGCAAGCCGTGCAGCTCAAGGTCGCCGAGAAGGCGGTCGATGCCTATCAACACCTCGCCCGCACCAACAACACGATGATCGTGCCGGGCAACATGACCGAGGTGGCGGCACTGATCGCGACCGCGATGGCGCTGATGAAGGGTGGCGCGAAAGGATGAGTGGATAGAATCGCCGCGCTGGGTGACCCGTGCGCTCTGCCCAGGAGGGATGGATGAGCGGTTTAAGTCGCACGCCTGGAAAGCGTGTGTGGGTTAACAGCCCACCGCGGGTTCGAATCCCGCTCCCTCCGCCAGCGACTGCACGAAGACAAAGGGCGCCTCGCGGCGCCCTTCTTGCTTCGTCCTGATCGGCTCGATCAGTTCAGCGGCACCTTCTTGCCACCCTGGTAGTTGTACAGCGTCATGGCGGGATTCTTCAGCTCGCCATCGGCCTCGAAGCCGATGTTGGCCGTCACGCCCTTGTAGTTCACGGCCGCCAGCTTCGGCAGATAGACCTTCGGGTCCCACGAGCCGGCGTCGATCATCGCCTGCACCAGCACGTGCGTGGCATCGTAGGTGTAGGGCGAGTAGACCTGGAACTGCTTCGGGTACTTGGCGTCGTAGCGTGCCTTCCAGGCCGTCCCACCAGGCATCTTGGCCAGCGACGCGCCACCCTCGGCGCACACCACGTTGCCCAGCGTCTTGGCACCGCCCGACAGCTCGGTGAGCTTGTCGGTGCAGATGCCGTCGCCGCCGAAGAACTTCACGTTGGCCAGGCCGAGCTGTTCCATCTGGCGAAGCATCGGGCCGGCTTGCGGGTCCATGCCACCGTAGAACACGCCGTCCGGGTTCTTGGCCTTGATGGCAGTGAGGATCGCCATGAAGTCGGTGGCCTTGTCGGTGGTGTATTGCTGATCGACGATTTCAATGCCATTGGCCTTGGCCGTCTTGGCAAACACCTCGGCCACACCCTGGCCATAGGCCGTGCGATCGTCGATGACCGCCACCTTCTTCAGCTTCAGGTTCTTTGCCGCGTGCAGCGCCAGACCGGCACCCAGCGCGTTGTCGTTGGCCAGCATCCGGAACGTGGTCTTGAAGCCCTGCGTCGTCAGCTTGGGATTGGTGGCCGACGGCGTGACGTGCGGGATGCCGCACTGGTTGTAGACGGCCGACGCGGGGATCGTGGTGCCGGAGTTCAGGTGCCCCACCACGCCGGCGACCTTCGCGTCACACAGCTTCTGCGCCGCAGCGGTGCCCTGCTTCGGATCGGCCGCATCGTCTTCCGCCACCAGCTCGAGCTTGACCTTCTTGCCACCGATCGTCACACCCTTGGCGTTGAGATCTTCGATCGCCATGCGGGCGCCGTTCTCGTTGTCCTTGCCGTAGTGGGCCTGCGGGCCGGAGACCGGACCGACGTGACCGATCTTGACGACCACGTCCTGTGCCGACACCGCGCCGGCGAACAGAGCGGCCGAGGCGGCCACGATGACGTTCAGTTTGACTTGCATGAAGAGAACCTCCTGGGGGGATGGGTTGGGAGCGTGAGAGCCTGTTGTTTCTCAGCGGGCGACACGATACCCCAAACGTCTGACGCACCATAGCGGGATTCCCGGGGTTTCCCGCAGTTTCCCCACCGGCGCGGGCATCGCCGCCAGCGGCTTCAACGCGACTATGAGTTGCCGCGATGACGCGCGACCTCCTCGGCCACCGCGCGCGCGACGATTTCTCGCACCGTCATCGCCAACTGCTTGCGCGCCTCGTCCGCCAGGGCCGTGGTCAGCCGGTTGATGGCCGGCGCCAGGACGTCGCGCATGCGGTGCTCGAACAGCACGTCGATCTGCGGCTGCAGCCGCACGAGCACCTGTTCGGCGATGCGCGCCTCGTGCACCAGCGCCGCGGCCAGCAAGGGCGTGGGCGCGATATCGCTGTCCGGTCGTAGCGGAGCCTCGGCCGTCACCGCTGCAGCCGCCGGTGGCGGCACGTCTCTCACGACCTCGGTAAGCGTCGGCACGCGTTGCGGCGGAGGCGGTTCTGGGGTCATCCGGCAGCGTGGTTCGTCGGGCTCAGGTGCTCGGGCTTGCAGCCCTGGCTCTCATAGTAGCGCCAGCGCTGCCGACCCTCCTGTCGCTCCAGCGCCTCGGTGCCGACCAACTCGACGATGCGCTCGAATCGCGCATAGTCGGCCGCCGGTTGAGGCCCCAGATTGACCAGCACGCTGGCCTGGAGATCGGGGCGGGCCTCGGCGACCAGCCAGATCGGCGTGCGATGCAGTGGCGCCTCCACCCGCTGGCCGGCCTGCAGGCGCGCATGCGGCACGAACTCCTGCTGCTCGAAAGTCCACAGCAGCGGATCGAGCCGGGCCAGCACGTCGGCCTCGCCGCGCACCTCGACGCGCCGACCCTGGCGATAGGCTTTGCGCAGCAGGCGGCAGGCGTAGACGAGTTTGTCGGGCAAGCCGGAATGAAAGGCCACGTCGGTCACGCCAGACCCGTCCGAACCTCAGTGGTTCTGCGCCTGCGCCAGCACGAAGTGCGTGAGCAGCCCCACCGGCCTGCCGGTGGCACCCTTGTTGGCCCCGGAGCGCCAGCCGGTGCCGGCAATGTCCAGGTGGGCCCAGCGCAGCTTGCCGGTGAAGCGCTTCAGGAACATGGCCGCGGTGATGGCGCCGCCCGCCCGCGGCCCCACATTGGCCATGTCGGCGAAATGGCTCTTCAGCACCTCGTCGTACTCGGCGTCCAGCGGCATGCGCCAGCAGGGATCGAGCGCGGCGTCACCGGCTGCCAGCAGCTGTTGAGCCAGCTCTTCCTCCGGCGAGAACATGCCGCTGCGATGGTGTCCGAGTGCGATCACGCAGGCCCCGGTCAGCGTGGCGATGTCGACCACGGCCTTGGGCTTGAGGCGTTCGGCATAGGTCAGCGCATCGCACAGGATCAACCGGCCTTCGGCGTCGGTGTTCAGGATCTCGATGGTCTGTCCCGACAGGCTGGTCACCACGTCGCCCGGCTTGACCGAGCGACCGCTTGGCAGGTTCTCGCAGGCCGCGATCAGACCCACCAGGTTGACCTTGGCCTTGAGCCGGACCACGGCGCGCATCGTGCCGAGCACGCTGGCCGCGCCACCCATGTCGAACTTCATCTCGTCCATTTCGGCTGCCGGCTTGATCGAGATGCCGCCGGAGTCGAAGGTGATGCCCTTGCCGACCAGCACGACCGGCGCATCGTGCGCAGCCGCACCCTGGTAGCGCAGCACGATGAAGCGCGGCGGCTCCTCCGAGCCCTGGGCCACCGCCAGGAACGAGCCCATACCGAGCTTCTCGATCTCCTTGCGCCCGAGCACGTCGACCTTGAGATCGGCACTGCGCGCCAGCTCCTGCGCCTGCTCGGCCAGGTGCGTCGGCGTGCAGTGATTGCCGGGGCGGTTGGCCAGTTCGCGGGCCATCGTCACGCCCTCGACGATGGCCGCGCCGCGGCGCAGCCCCAACGTGACGTCGGGGGCCGCCTTGGCGTCGCTCAGCAGCGTGATCTTCGACAGCCGAGGCGCCGGGCCGGCGCTCGGCTTGGTGTGGCGGTACAGATAGGCGGCGTCACCGGCCGCGGTGGCCAGCGCCTCGGCATGTGCGGCCGTCGGACCGGACGCGCCGACCAGTGCGACCGCGAGATGCCTCGCCCCCAGCCCCTTCAACGCGTTCAACGCCGGCACCAGCGCGGCCTTCACCGCCCGCGGCGATTCGTCGCCCGCCACCGCGAACATCACCCGCGGCGCCTTGACGCCCGCGACCCGCCCTGCGTAAAGGGTGCGCGACGCCTTCAGCGCCAGGTCACCATGGTGCACGGCGGCGTCGATGGCGCCGGCGATCGGACGCGGCAGCCCCTGAGGCGGCTTGGTGCCGGTCAGCACGACCAGCAATGCATCGGCATCGGCCTTGGCCAGCGCACCAAGCGCCAGCACCTGATTCCTGAAGTCCATAATTCGCCCGGGTTTCGAGGTGGGGCGATGTTATTCGATTCGACTTTGCGCAAGGAGCTTGCGCGCGGCTTCGGAGCGACGCTGGTCGTGATCCTCACCATCGTGATCACGATGATGCTGATCCGCACGCTCGGCATGGCCGCCAAGGGCGCGGTCGCGCCCGCCGACGTGGTGCTGCTGATGGGCTACACCGTGCTGGCGCATCTGCCGACGATCCTCGCCTTGTCGCTGTTCATCTCGATCGTCGTCACGCTCGGCCGCATGTACCGTGACAGCGAGATGGCGATCTGGTTCGCCAGCGGCCTGGGTCTGGTGCGCTTCGTGCGCCCCGTGCTGCGCATGGCCTGGCCGGTGCTGCTGGTGGTGGCGTTGCTGGTGCTGCTGGTGTGGCCCTGGGGCAACCGCAGCAGCGCCGAGCTGCGTGACCGCTACGAGCAACGATCCGACCTGTCGCGCGTGACGCCCGGCGTGTTCCAGACCTCGCGCGACGGCAACCGCGTGTTCTTCATCGACAAGGCCAGCGACGAGGCGATGAACGCCCGCGGCGTCTTCGTTCTCGCCAACTCCGACCATGCCGAGTCGCTGACCTCGGCGCGCGGCGGGCACATCGCGGTCATCGGCGACGAGCGATTCCTGGTGCTCGAGAAGGGCCAGCGTGCGCAGATCGACGCCAGCTCCGGCGAGCGCACGCTGTCCAGCTTCCAGCGTTACCAGATCCTCGCCGACGATCGCAGCGTTCGCCGAGCGTCGGCACGCGCGCCGCGAACGATGGCCACGCTCGATCTGATGGTCGAGCCCAATGCGCGCAACCAGGCCGAACTGGCCTGGCGCTTCGGATTGCTGCTCGGCGCGGTGAACCTGCTGCTGCTCGGCGTCGGGCTCGCGGCGATCAATCCACGCAGGGCCTCGAACTGGAACCTGCTGTTCGCGCTGCTCGGGTTCGTTGTCTACTACAACCTGATCAACCTGTCCCAGGCCTGGGTCACGAACGGGCGTCTCGCGCTCGGCCCGGCACTCGCCCTCGTACATGGCGGTGCCTTCGTGCTGGCCCTGTCGCTGATCTGGTGGCGTGATCACGGCACCGTGCTGCGGCTCTGGCCGCGAGGGGTGACGGCATGACGCTGCGCACGGTGCGGCGGCTGCTTTATCGCGACATCGTGTGGTCGGTGGTGTTCGTGTCGGTCGCGTTCCTGTCGCTGTTCTTCTTCATCGACTTCGTCGACGCGCTCGAAGGCATCGGTCGAAATGGCTACACGGTCTGGCACGCCGCAGCCGGGTCGGCGCTGGAGGCGCCGGGCCACTTCTACGAGCTGTTCCCGATCTGCGTGCTGATCGGCACCATCTATTCGATGGCGCGGCTGGCGCAATCATCCGAATACACGATCCTGCGCACCGGCGGCCTGGGACCTGGGCGCGCGCTGGGTTTGCTGACGGCGCTGGGCGTGGCGTTCACGGTCGTCACGTTCACCGTCGGCGACTATCTGGCGCCGATCACCGAACGCGAGGCGGCGTTGATGAAGGCGGGATTTCGCGGCGGGCTGCAGGTCGAGCGAAGCGGGGCCTGGCTGAAGGAGCGGCGCGGCACGCCGGACGGCGAGCGCAGCATCTCGATCAACGTGGCACGCACTGGTGCCCGGGGCCAGCTCGAAGGCGTCCGGATCTTCGAGCTCGACATCGACGGTCGGCTGCGCACGAGGATCGAGGCGCACAGCGCCCAGGTGTCCGAGGACGGTGTGTGGCAACTCGAGCAGGCCGTCCGTACCGACTGGCCCACGCCGGAGCAAGCCGCGCAGGGCGCGCGGGTCACGGAAAGCCGGTTCGACACGCTGGCCTGGACCAGTACTCTGAGCGCCAGCGTGGTGGCGGCAGCGGTGCTTCCGGTCAGCACGATGTCGACGGTCGAACTCTGGCAGTACAGCCGGCACCTGAGCGGGCAGGACCAGGCGGCGCAGCGCCACGAGATCCAGTTCTGGCGCAAGGCCCTGTATCCGCTGGCCTGCGTGGTGATGGTCGCGCTGGCGCTGCCATTTGCCTATCTGCATGCGCGCTCCGGCGGCGTCAGCCTCAAGGTGTTCGGCGGCATCATGCTGGGCATCAGCTTCGTGCTGCTGCAGAACGTCTCGGGTCACCTTGGCATGCTGCGCAACTGGACCCCATGGATCGCCGCGGCCAGCCCGGGCATGCTCTATCTCGCGATGTCGCTGGCGGCCTTCGGATGGCTGGTGCGCTACAGATGAACCAGGGACTCCTGCTTTTCGGCCATGGCTCACGCGATCCGGCGTGGGCCGATCCGTTTCGCCGCATTGCCGAACACATAGCCGCGGCGAGACCGGGCCTGCCGGTGGCGCTCGCCTTCCTGGAGTTCCTGCCGCCCGACCTGCCCGCCGCGGCCGACACGCTGGTGGACAGCGGCTGCGCCAAGGTCCACGTGGTGCCGATGTTCCTCGGCACCGGTGGCCATGTGCGGCGCGACCTGCCGCGGCTGGTGGAGCAGCTGCGCGAACGCCATCCCGGCGTGACCTGGGTATTGCGCCCGCCCATCGGCGACCATCCCGACGTGGTGGCTGCCATGTCGCTGGCTGCCCGCGACGGACTCGAGTGACATCATGAATCTGCATCAGTTCAAGTTCGTCCAGGAGGCAGCGCGCCGCAACCTCAACCTCACCGAAACCGCGAAGGCGCTGTTCACCTCTCAGCCCGGGATCAGCAAGGCGATCATCGAGCTCGAAGAGGAACTGGGTGTCGAGATCTTCGAGCGTCACGGCAAACGCCTGCGGCGCGTGACCGAGCCGGGTCAGCTCGTGCTGTCGGCGGTGGAGATCATCATGCGCGAGGTGGCCAACCTGCAGCGGATCGGCGAGCAGTATTCGAAGCAGGATGCGGGCACCCTGTCGATCGCCACCACCCATACCCAGGCGCGCTATTTCCTGCCCGAGCCGGTGGCGGCGCTGCGCCGGCGGTTCCCCCAGGTGCAAGTGGTGCTGCACCAGGGCACGCCGAAGCAGGTGGCGCAGATGCTGCGCGACGATGTGGCCGAGCTCGGCCTCGCGACCGAGGCCTTGGCCGAGGAAGACGGACTCGTCACCCTGCCCTGCTACGAGTGGCATCACGTGGTCGTCGTGCCGGCCGATCACCCGCTGGCCACCGTGGAGCGTCCGACGCTCGAGCAGCTCGCCGCCGAGCCCCTGGTGTCGTATCACCCCACGTTCACCGGCCGCACGCGCATCGACGCGGCGTTTGCGCGCGCGCGGTTGAAGCCCACGTTCGCGCTGGAGGCCATCGACGCCGATGTGATCAAGACCTACGTGCGCGTGGGCATGGGCGTGGGCATCGTGGCCGAGATGGCCGTTCGCGACGACCCGGCAGGCGGCGATCTGGTGTCCAGACCGGTCGGTCATCTGTTCGGCAGCAACCTCACGCGGCTGGCCTTCAAGCGAGGCGCCTACCTGCGGCAATTCGTGCTCACCTTCGCCGAATCGCTCGCCGAGCGGCTGAATCGCACGCTGATCCTCAAGGCGATGAGCGGCGAGCACACCGAGTACGATGTCTGAGATTCCAACCCTCGCACGCATGACGACCCTGCATCCCCCACGCACGCCGGCCGTGCACTCCCGCTTGCCCGCGGTGGGCACGACGATCTTCACCGTGATGTCGGCGCTCGCGCAGCAGCATGGTGCGGTCAACCTCGGCCAGGGTTTTCCGGATTTCGACTGTGATCCGGCCTTGCTGTCCGCAGTGGAACGCGCCATGCGGGCCGGCCTCAATCAGTACCCGCCGATGGCCGGCGTGCCCGCGCTGCGCGAGGCCATCGCGGCCAAGGTGTCGACGCTGTACGGACATGCCTACGACCCGGGGACGGAAATCACCGTCACGGCCGGTGCCACGCAGGCGATCCTGACCGCCGTTCTCGCCATCGTGCATCCGGGCGACGAAGTCATCGTGCTCGAGCCCTGCTACGACAGCTACGTGCCCAACATCGAGCTGGCCGGCGGTCGCGTCGTTCGCGTCGCGCTGACCCCCGGGACGTTCCGCCCGGACTTCGCCGCCATTGCCGCCGCGATGAGCCCTCGCACGCGCGCCATCATCGTCAACACGCCGCACAACCCGAGCGCCACGGTCTGGTCGCGCGACGACCTGGAGCGCCTGGCCGCGCTGCTGCGCCCGACCGACATCTTCCTGATCGCCGACGAGGTCTATGAACACATGGTGTTCGACGGCGTTCCGCACGCCAGCGCAGCCAGTCATCCCGAACTGGCCGCGCGCGCGTTCGTGGTCTCGAGCTTCGGCAAGACCTATCACGTCACGGGCTGGAAGGTCGGCTACGTGCTGGCGCCGCGACCGCTGACCGACGAGTTCCGCAAGGTGCACCAGTTCAACGTGTTCACGGTCAACACGCCGATGCAGCACGGTCTGGCCGAGTACATGCGCGACCCGAGACCCTATCTGGAGCTGCCGGCCTTTTACCAGCGCAAGCGCGACCTGTTCCGCGAGGGTCTGTCGCGCACCCGGCTGCGCCTGTTGCCCAGCCAGGGCAGCTATTTCCAGTGCGTCGACTACTCGTCGGTGAGCGGTCTCGACGAAGAGGCGTTCTGCCGCTGGCTCACCACCGAGGTCGGCGTGGCCGCCATTCCGCTCGCCGCCTTCTACGAGGATGGCCGCAACCAGCAACTGGCGCGCTTCTGCTTTGCCAAACGCGACGAGACGCTGCTCGCCGCGCTGGAACGACTGAAGAAGTTGTAGCCGCTCCGCGGCCGAAGTCTCAGCCTCGCCGCGGCGGCGCCGGCGGCAGGTCCATGTAGTCGCTTCGCTGGTCACCGTCAGCGCGTGGCTCTTCGATCGGCAGCGGACTCGTCAGGTCCAGGTCCACCGGCGTGCCATGATCGGTGACGCCGAAACGCTCAGGCTTCACCGCCGCGTGAAGGACCTCGATCGGCGCCTCGGTCTGGCGGCTCAGCTCGTTGAACGGTCCCAGCGTGGAGGCCGTGATCAGGTGCGGATGGGCCGTCGTCGCCTCGAAGGTCGGCCCCTCGCCCAGCGGCAGCAACACGTCGATGGTGGTCGACGGACCGCCCTGGTGTTCGGCCAGATCGCGTGCCATAGAGTACAGGAACAGCACCTCACGATAGGCCGGCAGCTCGAACAACTCGCCGGCATCGCGCCGGAAGACCAGCGATTCGAGTTCGGCCATCGCGTCGATCGGATTGCTCCAGCAACGCTGCAGGCGCTGCATCACGCCGGGGTAGTCGTCGAGCGAGCGGCCATGCTGCAGATCGGCATCCCAATCCGGCGCGTAGGCGTTGAAGCGATGGTTGAATCGCGCACGCGTGCGCTCGTAGCTCTCGCGATCGCCCTGGCGACGATAGATCTCCAGCAACTTCAGGTACGGCAGCGCGCTGGTGCCGCCGCTGCTGCGGATGTGGCCCATCAGCAGATCGATGGCGGCGTCGTCCTGGCCGAGCACGACGAAGAACTCGGCCTGCTGCTCGAGGTCGATCAACTCTTCGATCGAGACATCGCGCGCCGGGGCGTTGGCGGCCATCACCGAATCGGGGAACAGCGTCGAAGCTGACCCGAACGGCCGCGGCGCAGCCGGCGCCGGTCCGACCCGTGGCGCCGCTGTGCCCGGACGCACAGCTGTCGCGTCGGCCAAATGCGGCGGCAGCGTCATCGGCTGCAGCGTCGGCGGATTCAGCGGTGGCGCGCCGGTCGCGGCTGCCGCCGCCGCATGCCACTGCGCCCGCTGGTCGGCCTGCGCGCGGCGCAGGCGCCACCAAAGCCAGACCACCATGGCGATCAGCAGCGCAACGGCGCCGAGCAGCCAGGGCATGTAGCGACGGGCGCTATCGCCCTCGGAGATGCGACCGCGCATCAGCGCCAGCTGCTCGCGATTGCGCTGCGCCTCGAGCTTGATGCTCTCCAGGGCCTGCTCCATCGCCTTCAGGCGCTCGGATGCGGCATCGGCGTTGGCCTGTGCCGTGCTGGCCGCCTGCTGCGCGAGCGCGGCACTTGCGGCAGCGGCGGCCACACGCAGCGCCGCCTCGTCGTGCGCGGCCTGCGCGGCGGACGCCGCCGCGGCGAGCTTCACCGGCTCCAGCGGATCGAGCTTCAGACGTGCGGTAGGTGCCGACGCGGCCGCGGGCCGCACCGACGGCGTTTGCCCCCGCGGGCCGCCAGCGACGGCCGTGCGCGGCGCGGCTACGGGCGCCGAGGCCGCAGACCTTGGCACCGCGGGCCGCGCAAGGCGCCGCGGCGGCGCTGCGGCAGGTGAGGCAGGTGCGGCCGCCGTACTGCGTTCAGCGGCAGGCGCAGGCAAGGCGCCGCGTTCAGCCGCGGCTGCCACCGGGCTGGCCGCAGGGGCCGCAACCTGAGGGGCGGACGCCGGTTCGGACGCGGGTGCGGGTGCGGGTGACGGCGGTGACGGCGGGGCCGCGGCCACGGTGACCAGCGGCGGGTCGGCGAAGACAGTAAACCGTCGTTCGATCTTGTTCACGCAACCGAGCGACACCGTGATCGAGACCAACGGCTCCTCGATGGCCACGCCGGTGGTCACGCGCACGACGCGTTCGTCGGCTGTCGCACCCGGTTCGATCGCCACGCGCACGCTGCTCGGCGGCACCCGCAAGTCGCCCTGCTGGACCTCGACCGTCACGCAGTTCGCGATCAGCGATTCGTCGACGCCCATCTGAACGCCGATGGGAAAGTTCAACGGTGCGCCCAGCGCAACCGTCGACGGTGCTCGGGCAAACCCGATCGCCTGCACGGTCGGCGCCGCCATCAGGGCAAGGCTTGCCACGATCAAAACCTTGCGGGGCATCATGCGTCTGGGCGGAGCGAAACGGTCGAGCGCGGATGGCACAAAAGTAGCGCGGCACTCTAGCATGAAGGCCCGTGCGCACCCGTGAAGGAAGGCGTCGCCTGGATGCGCCATGCGAGAATGAGGGGGTGAGGCGTCACCACGTTGCGACAACCGGGGACCGACCGTGCCGTCCGAGCTGATCACCGAGCGGCAGGGATCCACGCTGATCCTCACGCTCAGAGACCCGGCCACCCGCAATACGCTCTCGCCCCAGGTCTACGCGGCGGGCGTCGAGGCCTTGAACACGGCCGACGCCGACGCGTCGCTGCGCGCCGTCGTGCTGCGCGGCGACGGGTCGCATTTTTGCGCCGGCGGCGACCTTCACCGCTTGGCGGGTGCGCGCGAGCGAGGACCGGACGAACAGGCGCGCAGCATCGACGGCTTTCACGCCTGGGTGCTGGCGATTCGCGATTTTCCGAAGCCGGTCATTGCCGCCGTCGAAGGCCATGCCGCGGGTGGCGGCTGCTCGCTCGCGCTCGCCTGCGACCTGATCATCGCCGCCGAAGGTGCTCGCTTCACGATGTCCTATGGTCGTGCCGGCTTGTCGCCCGACGGCGGCGGGCTCTGGCACCTGGCGCGTGCGCTGCCCAGGGCACAGGTGCTGCAGATGCTCTGGTTGCCCGAGCCGATGACGGCCCGCCAGTGGCACGCACTGGGGCTCGTCAATGCGATTACCGACGATGGGCAGGCCCTGGCCCAGGCGCTGCAGTGGGCCGAGCGCCTGGCGGCCATGGCCGCCAACGCGTTGGCCGGCGTGAAGTCGCTGGTCGAGCAGGCGCCCGATCGTGATCTTTCATCGGAGCTCGGCGCGGAGCGCGAGCAGTTCATTGCCAACCTGTTCCATCCCAATGGTGGCGAGGGTCTGGCTGCGTTCTTCGAGAAGCGGCGGCCGAAGTTCGGCTGACCCGGCATCGCCTGCCCTTGTCGCCTCAGGGACAAGACATGTCCAACCCCGTCCTTACACTCGACGAACAGCAGAGCATCGAATCCGGCGCGTGGTTCTCGAAACTCTCACCGACGCTGCGGGCCGCGATCCTCTCGCGCTCGGTGGTGCGTCGTCTCGAAGACGGCGCGCCACTGGCCTCGCGCGGCGCACCGGCCGAGCAATGGTGCGGGGTGGCCGGCGGTGCGGTGCGCATATCCACCGTGTCGCTGTCGGGCAAACAGATCACGCTGACGTACGCCGAGCCCGGCACCTGGTTCGGCGACATCGCACTGTTCGACGGCCTGCCGCGCACGCACGACGCCAACGCCCACGGCGCGACGACACTGCTGGTCGTGCGCAAGCCCGACTTCAAGGCCCTGCTCGCACAGCATGTCGAGCTCTACGACGCCTTGCTGCGTCTGAACTGCCGGCGGCTTCGGCTGATGTTCGACCTGATCGAGGATCTCAATACGCGTCCGCTCGCGGCGCGTCTGGCCAAGCAGATCCTGCTGCTCGCCAGGAGCTACGGCATCGAGCAGGGCGAAGAGCTTCGCGTCGGCCTGCAGCTGGCGCAGGAAGACCTGGCGCAGCTGCTCGGCGCCTCGCGCCAGCGGGTGAACCAGGAGCTCAAGGGCTTCGAACGCGAAGGCGCGGTGCGCGTCGAGCCGACCCGGCTCGTGGTGCTGTCGCGCGAAAAACTGCTTGCCATCGCCTCGCGATGAAGCGGACCCGCTGAAGGACCTCGCGCATGGAATCGATGGACCAGTTCATCGGCACTCGCCCGGTCGCGGCCAGCCATGCCTTCGAGGTCGGCGCGCTCGAGGCCTACCTGCGGCAGCATCTTCCCGGTTTCGAAGGGCCGCTGACCGTGGAGCAGTTCAAGGGCGGACAGTCCAATCCGACCTACAAGCTGGTCACGCCGGCCTGTACCTACGCCATGCGCAGCAAGCCGGGGCCGGTGGCCAAGCTGCTGCCTTCGGCGCATGCGATCGAGCGCGAGTATCGGGTGATGAAGGCGCTTGCCGCCACGCCGGTGCCTGTGGCGCGGATGCACCTGCTGTGCGACGACGAATCGGTGATCGGTCGCGCGTTCTTCGTGATGCAGTTTGTCGACGGCCGCGTGCTATGGAACCAGGCGCTGCCCGAATGCACCGCCGATGAGCGCGGCGACATCTACGACGAGATGAATCGCGTGATCGCGGCGCTGCACAGCGTGGATGTCACGGCCGTCGGGCTGGCCGACTACGGCAAGCCCGGCAGCTACTTCGAGCGTCAGATCGGCCGCTGGAGCAAGCAGTACCTGGCCTCCGAAACGCAGCCGATCGCCGAGATGAATCGGCTGATCGAATGGCTGCCGGCGCACCTGCCGGCATCGGCGCGCGACGAATCGCGCCTGTCCATCGTGCATGGCGACTTCCGCCTCGACAACCTGATCTTCCATCCGAGCGAGCCGCGCGTGGCGGCCGTGCTCGACTGGGAGCTCTCCACGCTGGGCCATCCGCTGGCCGACTTCAGCTATCACTGCATGTCGTGGCATATCCCCCCCGGCACGTTCCGAGGCATCGGCGGGCTCGACCTCGCCGCTCTGGGCATCCCGAGCGAGCGCGAGTACGTGCGACGCTACTGCGCGCGCACCGGGCGCGACCATCCCGATGCAGTGATGGCCGACTGGAACTTCTATCTGGCCTACAACCTGTTCCGGCTTGCCGCGATCACGCAGGGCATTGCCAAGCGCGTGGTCGACGGCATCGCCAGCAGCGCGCAGGCGCGTGCCACCGGCAGCGCCACCCCGACCCTGGCGCAGATGGCCTGGCATTTTGCCGAGGCTGCCTGAGCCGTCCCAAGGAGCGACCCGCATGGACTTCAATTTCTCTCCGCGAACGCAGGATCTGCAGGCCAAGGTCAGAGGCTTCATGGAGCAGCATGTCTATCCGGCCGAGAAGCGCTACTGGCAGGAGCTGCGCGCCAACACCGAGGCCGGCAAGCGCTGGACGCCGCTGCCGCTGATCGAGGAGCTCAAGCCCAAGGCGCGTGCGCAGGGGCTGTGGAACCTGTTTCTGCCCGAGAGCACACAGGGCGCCGGCCTCACGAACCAGGAATACGCCCCGCTGGCCGAGATCATGGGCCGCGTGCCCTGGGCGAGCGAGGTGTTCAACTGCTCCGCGCCCGACACCGGCAACATGGAGGTGCTGGTGCGCTACGGCACGCCCGAACAGCGCAAGCAGTGGCTCGAGCCGCTGCTGGAGGGCAAGATCCGCAGCGCCTTCGCGATGACGGAACCCGCCGTGGCCTCGTCGGACGCCACCAACATCGAGGCACGCATCGAACGACAGGGCGACCACTACGTGATCAACGCGCGCAAGTGGTGGACCAGCGGCGCAGGCGACCCGCGCTGCAAGATCATGATCTTCATGGGCAAGACGGATCCCCAGGCGCCCCGGCATTCGCAGCAGTCGATGATCCTGGTGCCGTTCGACACGCCGGGCGTGAAGGTGCTGCGGGCGTTGCCGGTCTTCGGTTACGACGACGCGCCGCACGGCCACATGGAGGTGGACTTCAAGGACGTGTCGGTGCCCGCCTCGAACATGCTGCTGGGCGAAGGCCGCGGCTTCGAGATCGCGCAGGGCCGGCTCGGCCCCGGCCGCATCCACCATTGCATGCGGCTGATCGGCCTGGCCGAACGATCGCTGGAGCTGATGTGCCAGCGTGCCGTCAAGCGCGTGGCCTTCGGCAAGACGGTGGCGCAGCAGACGGTGACGCAAGAGCGTATCGCCGAAGCCCGCTGCATGATCGAGCAGGCGCGGCTGCTCACGCTGAAGGCGGCCTGGATGATGGACGTGGCCGGCAACAAGGCGGCCAAGGCCGAGATCGCGATGATCAAGGTGGTGGCGCCGAACATGGCACTGCGCGTGATCGATTGGGCCATGCAGGTCCATGGCGGCGCCGGCGTCAGCGACGACTTCCCGCTCGCCTACTACTACGCCCAGGCACGCACGCTGCGTTTCGCCGATGGCCCGGACGAGGTGCACCGCAACGCGATCGCGAAGATCGAGCTGGGTCGCTTCGCGATGTAGACCTCAGGCTGGCGACGGGCCGGACCGCACGTCGTCGGGCCAGGCTGAGGCTCGCGTCGACGTCGGCGCGAAGCCCGAGTCCTGCCACTCGCCGGCGACGCGGCTGGCCTCCTGCGCGGCCAGCACGAACAGCTGCAGCCAGCGCCCCATCGCGTCGAGATCAGGCGCCGGCATGGCGAGCCGCAGCGTCAGACGCCCGCGCGCGACGGCCAGCACAAAGGGATCCTTCTCCGACAGTTGTTGGCCGGCCGCCAGCAGCGCCGGCGCCAAGGGTCCCTCGATCCACTGCTGCAACCAGGGCTTGACGCTGGCCACGGCGCCGAAGCGGGCGTCGAGCGTGCGCATCTCGGCGCCGCTCAGCTTGGGGTACATCACCAGCCAACGGATCTCGGTCGGCGTTTGCGTATCGATGTTCGTCTGCACGCCTTCGATGTACCGTTCGTAGACCATCGATTCGCTGTGCTCGAGCAGCGTGCGATTGAGCACCAGCACCTGCAGGTCAGGATGCAGCCCCAGCTCGGCCAGGATGCGCAACTCGTTGCCCTGCACGTAGGGCCGGTGCGAGGCACCCCACTCGATGCGCCAGCGCTGGCCCTTCTGCAGGCCTTCGACGACGAAGCCCTCGCCGTTGCGCACCCGTCGATAGATGGCACCGCGCGCCTGGGCCCAGTGCTCGATGCCCTGCGGCTTGATCGGGTCCGGCGCGGCACCGAGCCAACGCGACAACTTGCCCAGCATGTATCAGTGGTTCCGCAACGTCACCGACGGCGCCGCCATGGCCCGCGAGTGTATGCCCGGCCAGGAAACCTCAGGCCGGACAGGCGGGCAACAAAGGGCCACCGTCAGATCCCTTCATCATCGATGACAGGGAACACGTGACAACATCACTGACGCCGGGCGAAAGTCAGCCAATTCGCTGCAAACCGTCGACCCTGGGTGATCACGCGGCGACTGCCTAGAATCCCGCGGCTTGATCAGCAAGCGCCACTGCCCGTAGCTCAGTTGGATAGAGCAGCTGCCTTCTAAGCAGCAGGCCGGGGGTTCGAATCCCTCCGGGCAGGCCAGTCATGCCGCCACTGCTCGAACCGCCGCCATTGCCCGACGCGCGCCGCCACCCTGCCTGGGTGCGGGGCCTGTGGCTCGTGTCCGGTGTCGCCGCACTGGTGCTGGGCGTCGTCGGCATCTTCGTGCCCCTGCTGCCGACCACGCCTTTCGTGCTGCTGGCGGCCTGGTGTTTCTCGCGCGGATGTGCGCGCTGCGAGGCCTGGCTGCTGGCGCATCCTCGTCTGGGTCCGATGGTGCAGGACTGGCGAACGCGGCGCGCCGTGCCGCTGCGTGCCAAGCAAATGGCCACCGCGATGATGGCCCTGGGCTGCGCGCTGGCCTGGACCCGGCTGCCCTCGCCCTGGCACTGGGCGCCGCTCGTCGTGTGCGCGGCTGTCGCCACCTGGATGTGGCGGCTGCCCACGCGTGCGGTGGACAGCTGATCGCGTCGGTGCGCAGGCTCAGGCCTGTTTCAGCTGCGCCTGCAGCTGCTGCAGCGCGCCTTCGTCGAGGGTCTCGTGCTGCAGCAGGTCCGACGCGCCCTGCTCCAGCACCGTCCGGTTCGTGCGCAGCACATGCCCGGCACGCTCCAGCGCCGAACTCAGCAGCGCCCGGATCGCGTCGTCGATGCGCTGCTGCGTCTGCTCCGCAACCGGCGGCCGCGGCTGCACCCAGTCGGCCGGTGCGTCGAGCAGCAGGCTGCGCGGCGGCTCGAAGGTCACCGGCCCGAGCGCGGGCTCCATGCCGTGGCGCATCACCATCTCCCGAGCGAGATCGGTGGCCTTGGCCAGGTCGTCGGCGGCGCCAGTGGACGTCTGCTCGAACACCACCAACTCGGCCGCCCGGCCGGCCAGCAGCACGGCGAGCTTGCACTCGAGCGCGTCGCGGGTCAGCAGGTAGCGGTCCTCCGACGGCCGCTGGATGGTGTAGCCGAGCGCGCCGATGCCGCGCGGAATGATCGAGACCTTGTGCACCGGGTCGCTGCCCGGCAATGCGAGCGCGACCAAGGCGTGGCCCATCTCGTGATAGGCAACGATGCGGCGCTCCCGTTCGCCGAGCAGGCGGTTGCGCCGCTCCAGGCCGGCGACGATGCGCTCCACCGCCGCGGTGAAATCGGCCATGGCCACGCGCTCGGCCTTGCGGCGTGTGGCCGCGATCGCGGCCTCGTTGACCAGATTCGCCAGATCGGCGCCGCTGAATCCCGGCGTCAACGCGGCCACGTCGTCCAGCTTGACGGCCGGATCGAGCGCCACCTTTCGCACGTGCACCCGCAGGATGTCGGTGCGACCGCGCTTGTCGGGTCGATCGACCAGCACCTGGCGGTCGAAGCGCCCGGCGCGCAGCAGCGCGGGGTCGAGGATCTCGGGACGATTGGTCGCGGCGAGGATGATCAGCCCGGCCGAGGTATCGAAGCCGTCCATCTCGGCCAGCAACTGGTTGAGCGTCTGTTCCTTCTCGTCGTGGCCGCCGTAGCCGCCGAAGGCCCCGCGTGCGCGGCCCAGCGCGTCGAGCTCGTCGATGAAGATGATGGCCGGCGCCTTGGCCCGCGCCTGCTCGAACAGGTCGCGCACACGCGCAGCGCCGACGCCGACGAACATCTCCACGAATTCGCTGCCCGAGATCGAGAAGAACGGTACCCCCGCCTCGCCCGCGACCGCCTTGGCCAGCAAGGTCTTGCCGGTGCCGGGCGGGCCGACCAGCAACACGCCGCGAGGAATGTGCGCGCCGAGCCGGCCGTATTCCTTCGGATGCTTCAAGAAGTCGACCACCTCCTCCAGTTCCTGCCGCGCCTCGTCGACGCCGGCCACGTCGGCGAAGGTGACGCCGGTGTCGGTCTCGACATAGACCTTGGCCCGGCTCTTGCCGATCGACATGAAGCCGCCGAGTCCACCGGAGCGGTCGGCCATGCGGCGGATCACGAAGAACCACAGCCCGAAGAACACCAGCGCCGGCACCACCCACGACAGCAGGTCGCGCAACAGCGTGCTCTCGACGACGCGTGTGTACGGCACGTTGTACTTCTCGAGCCGCGCCGCGAGATCGGGTTCGACGCGGTTGGCCACCAGCGTGGTCTTGCGCCCGTCGGGCGATTTCAACCGGCCCGTGATGCTGCGTTCGGTGATCGTGACCTCGCTGATGCGGCCCTCGGCCAGCGCATGCTCGAACTCGCTGTAGGGCACGGGCTCGATCTGCATTGCGCCGCGGAACAATTCCTGCGCCCACACCAGGGCCAGCGCCGCGAGGATCCAGTACGCGGCGTTCCAGGTCTGCTTGCGGTCGATCGGCATCAGCTGTCCGTGGCGGCGGACTCGCCGTTGTCGGGCGCGACGCCGACGAGCAGCACCGGCAGACGCGCACGGGCCAACGCGTCCGGATCGGCCAGCGCCAGCGGCATCACGATCAGATCGGCGCGAGTCTCCGTCAATGCCGCCGCGGCCCCCTGCGTGTCGACCGGGCGTTCGCTGAACGTGCCGCCGATCCGGTGGGCCCAATCGGCCGCCAGCTGCCGTGTCCGGCCGGCCTGGGGGCCATGGTCCAGCAGGGCCAGCACACGCGGCGGCCCGGGGAATCGCGACGACGCGGGCCGAGGCAGCGCCGGCGCCACCAGCACCCATGCGGCACCATCGGCCAGTTCGAGCGCGGCCGGCGCCAGCGTGCCCCGCGCCGTGCGTACGCTGCAGCGAACGGCCAGGCGCTGCGCAACGCGCTCGGCCTGCGCTCGCAGCCGCGCCACCTGCACTCGGTAACCGCGCTCCACGTCGTCGGCATCGAACGACGCCCATTCGGCGCCGGCATGGGGAAGCACCTGGGTGATCGGCAGCGCGGCGGCACGCAGGGCGAGCGTGCTCTCGACGTACACGATCGCCAGGTCGCCTTGCACCACCTGCGCCAGCGTGCCCGACCATTCGAGCAGCGTCGACCCGGCTGCAATGTCGTCCAGGACCGCCAGCACCCTGCGCGACGCTGCGTGCCTCGGATTCACGCGCCGGCTCCGGGCAGGTTCCGTGCGCGCGGGCTGCCGCCGCGGCGACGATGCCGCGTTTCACCACGACGCAGCGCCGAATAGTCCTCCAGCCGGCGGGCGATGCGGCCGTTGGCAGTGGCCGGATCGGGCCGTGCGGGGTCGCCGGCCGGCAGGCCGGTCAGCAACGCCAGCGCCGCGTCGACATTTGACGCGGCGTGCACCGCGAATCGACCCTCGCGCACCGCCTGCACCACGTCGTCACGCAGCATCAGCTGCCGGGCGTTTGCCTCGGGCACCAGCACGGCATGCGAACCATCGAGGCCGCGTGCGACGCACAGGTCGAAGAAGCCTTCGATCTTCTCGTCGACACCGCCCACGGCCTGCACGTCGCCCAGCTGGTTCACCGAGCCGGTCACGGCCATGTTCTGCAGCAGCGGCAGATCGCCGATCGAGGAGAGCAAGGCCAGCAATTCGGCCAGCGAGGCACTGTCGCCCTCGACGAGGCCGTAGGTCTGCTCGAACACCAGGCTGGCGGTGATCGCGTGCGGCCTGAGCCGGGAATAGCGCGACGCCAGGAACGACGACAGGATCAGCACGCCCTTGGCATGCACCGGGCCGGCCATGCGTGTCTCGCGCTGTACGTCGACCACCTGCCCATCGCCGATGCGGCTGGTGGCGGTCACGCGCGTGGGAGCCCCGAAGGTCTCGCCCCCGGCTTCATAGACCGTGAGGGCGTTGACCTGGCCGACACGACGGCCACGGGTGTCGATCATCAGCAGTTCACGCAGTATCGCGTCGCGATGTCGCTCGTCGACCCGGGCGGCGCGCTCGCGACGCGCGGTGATGGCGGCCTGAACGTCGGCCGCTTCCACGCTCGGCCGCCCGTCCCGCCGCGCGAGGTGCTCGGCCTCGAGCATCACGTCATGCAGCGACTGCACGTCGGCATCGAGCCGGCTGGCGTCACCGGCCCGCCGCGCCGCGTGGTCGACCGCCCGGGCCAATGCGCCGGCGCTGGCCGGAAGCAGCTGCCGGGACCGCAGACCCGCGGCCAGCACGGCCGCCAGCTCGGCCTGGACCTGCGGTTCACGCCGCAGATCGTCGTCCAGATCGGCCTGCACGCGAAACAGGCGCGTGAACTCCGGATCCAGGCGCTGCAGCAGCTCGCAGATCGAACGTTCGCCGACCAGCACGACCTTGACCGCCAGCGGTATCGGCTCCGGTTCGAGCTGGATCGTCGACACCAGGCTGACCATCTCGGCCATCGATTCGATGCGGATCTCGCGCCGCATCAACGCCCGCTTGAGCGCGTCCCATGCGAACGGTTGCGTCAACAGCTTCAGCGCATCCACCAACAGATAGCCGCCGTTGGCGCGGTGCAGGAGCCCGGGCTTGATCAGTCGAAAGTCGGTCACCAGCGCTCCGAGGCGCGCGAGGTGTTCGACTCGGCCGACGAGATTGGAATGGGTCGGCAGATCGGCCTCGACAATGGCCGAGCCGTCCTGGCCCGCCGCATCGACCAGCAGGTTGACCTCGTAGCGCGACAGGTCGGCGCGCAGCTCGCCGAGCGGTTCGCCGCCACTATCGCCGGCATGGGCGCGGAAGTCCTCGGCGTGTTCGACGACGTCGCTGCGCACGGCCTGCAACCAGGCCGACACGGCCGGAAGGTCGGCATAGAGCTGCAGGGTGTCGCCCACCGCATGCTCGACCGCCACCGATGTCATCGAGCGCACCAGTGCGCGGATGCGATCGGCGTGCTCCTTGCGCAGGCGCATCGAGGCGTGCAGCACCTTGACCAGCTGCTCCTGCACCTCGTTGACCGACTTCTGCAGGGCCTCTCGCTGCGGCGGCGTCAACGCCTCGAACGCCTCGGTCGACAACACCTCGCCGTCCTTCTGCGGCGCAAAGGTGAATCCCACAGGCGTGCGCAACATCGCCAGGCCGCGGCGCTGCGCCTCCTGACCCACCTCTTCGAGCGCCTGTTCGGCGCGCTCCTTGTACTCCGCATTGATGCGTTCGGCGGCGTTGACGTACTCCTCCGAATCGAACATCGCCGGGATCATCGCGCGCAGTTCGTCGACCAGCGCAGCCATGTCGGTGCGCAGCCGGGCGCCGCGCCCGGCCGCCAGCTGCAGCGCGATCGGCCGATGCGGCTGCTGGAAGTTGTTCACGTACACCCAGTCGAAGCGCGCCACGCCGGAGCGCGCCACGTGCGCCGCGATGGCGCACCGAGCCAATGTGCGCCGGCCGGCACCTGGCGGTCCGCTGATGAACAGGTGATAGCCCTCGTGCACCATCTCGATCGCGAAGGCCGCCGCCGCACCGGCGCGTTGCTGACCGACGAGCCATTCAGTTGGCGCGCCGCCGCTGCGCGCGAGCACACCCTGCAGACTGGCCGGGTCGCAGCGTGCCGCGAGCTCGGCCGGTTCGAGGCGGCGTGCCGGCCGCGTGTCGTGCTGGGGCTGGTCCATGCCGCGCAGGCTACGCGCCTCCGCGGGGTGCAGCCTTGACGAATGTCAGGCACGGCGACGGGCGTCTCGTTCGCGCGTCGAATGAAAAAAGGCACCGCTCGGTGCCTGCGCGTCTTGAGGTCTGCGGGCGGGGCCGACAGACTTGGTGGGCGGTGCAGGGTTCGAACCTGCGACCCCTGCCGTGTGAAGGCAGTGCTCTACCGCTGAGCTAACCGCCCCAACAAAGCGGCCCGGATTATGCCACGCGCTCCCGCCAGACCGTGCGACCGCCGCTGGCCCTGTCGAGGTCGACCAGCTGTGCCTGGTGCGCCGCAAGCTCCTCGGGGTTCGGTTCGACGACGGGCAAGTCGAAGCGCGACAGGTCGACCGCCTGCACCTCGTTGGACGCGCCGGCCGCCCCGTCGGTCGGGTCGATCACCAGGCTGTCCTGGCCACGGGTCATGCGGATGTACACCTCGGCCAGCAAGCCCGCGTCGAGCAAGGCACCGTGCAGGCTGCGGTTGGAGTTGTCGACCTCCAGCCGGCGGCACAGCGCGTCGAGCGAGTTCGACTTGCCGGGATACATCTCGCGCGCCATCGCCAGCGTGTCGGTCACCCGCGCCACGGCGCGGGCAAACGGCGGCCTGCCGACGCGCTCGAGTTCCTTGTCGAGGAAGCCGACGTCGAACGCGGCGTTGTGAATGATGATCTCGGCGTTGGCGATGAACTCGAGCAGGTCGTCGGCAATCGCCGCGAACAAGGGCTTGTCGGCGAGGAATTCGTCGCTCAGGCCATGGATCTTCAGCGCGTCTTCGCTGCTGGGCCGCTCGGGGTTGAGATAGAAGTGCTTGTTGCGCCCGGTGAAGCGTCGATTGACCAGTTCGATGCAGCCGATCTCGATCACGCGGTCACCGCTCTCGGGTGACAGGCCGGTGGTTTCGGTGTCGAGGAAGATCTGCCGCATTGCATCAACCCTTTCGTGCCTTCGTCGCCCAGGCCCAGATCGCAAATCCGGCGAGCACCATCGGCACACACAGCCATTGCCCCCGGCTCAAGCCGAGGGCCTGCAGCCCGAGAAAGGCGTCGGGTTCGCGAAAGTACTCCGCCACGAAACGCAGCGCGCCATAGCCCACGAGAAAGGCGCCGGAGACCTGCCCGGTGGCCCGCGGCCGACGAGCGTAGATCCACAGCAGCGCAAACAGCAGCAGACCCTCGAGCGCGAACTGGTACAGCTGCGACGGGTGGCGAGGCACGGTGGTGCCCGACTGCGGGAACACCATCGCCCAGGGCAGCGACGCGTCGGCCGGCCGCCCCCACAGCTCGCCGTTGATGAAGTTGCCGACGCGACCCGCCGCCAGACCCGTGGGCACGCAAGGCGCCACCAGATCGCTGACCTGCAAGAACGGCCGCTGCCGCGTGCGGGCAAACAGCGCCAGCGCCGCGATGACGCCCAGCAGGCCGCCATGAAAGGCCATGCCGCCCTTCCAGACCGCGAAGGCTTCGAGCGGATGCGCCGCGTAGTAGCCCGGCTTGTAGAACAACACGTAGCCCAGGCGCCCGCCAATCACCACCCCCAGCACGCCGTAGAACAGCAGGTCCTCGACGTCGCGCCGCGTCCATCCGGCCTGTGCATAGGACGCACGCCGCGTCTGCCGGACCGCGAGCCACAGGAACAGGGCGAACGCCGCCAGATAGGTCAGGCCGTACCAATGGATGGCGAGCGGGATGCCCAGGCGCGACAGATCCAGCGCCACCGGGTCGAACTGCGGATGCATCAGCAACGGCCGGACTCCTGACACATGATGGCGTTGATTGTCGCTGCATCGGCCGAGCACCCCTGAGCAGCGGCTACGATACAAGGGCCTGAGAGCCAGCCGAGGATGCCTGCATGAGTGCCCCGAACCGTCGATCGAAGAACATCACCGAAGGCGTGGCGCGCGCGCCGAACCGCTCGATGTATTACGCCATGGGCTACGAGCCGGGCGACTTTTCCAAACCGATGATCGGCGTGGCCAACGGCCACTCGACGATCACGCCGTGCAATTCGGGTCTTCAGCGCCTGGCCGACGCGGCGGTCGATGCACTCAAGGCGGCCGGTGCGAACCCGCAGATCTTCGGCACACCGACGATCAGCGACGGCATGGCCATGGGCACCGAAGGGATGAAGTATTCGCTGGTCTCGCGCGAGGTGATCGCCGATTGCGTGGAAACCTGCGTCGGCGGCCAGTGGATGGACGGCGTGATCGTGATCGGCGGATGCGACAAGAACATGCCGGGCGGCATGATGGGCATCCTGCGCGCCAACGTGCCGGCCATCTACGTCTATGGCGGCACCATCCTGCCGGGCCACTACAAGGGCCAGGATCTCAACATCGTCAGTGTCTTCGAAGCGGTCGGCCAGTTCTCGGCCGGCAGGATGAGCGAGGAAGACTTCTGCCAGATCGAGCGCCGCGCGATTCCCGGCAGCGGCAGCTGCGGCGGCATGTACACCGCCAACACGATGAGCTCGGCCTTCGAGGCGCTGGGCATGAGCCTGCCGTATTCGTCGACCATGGCCAACGTCGAGAACGAAATCGTCGACAACGTGCGCCGCTGCGCGCAGACCCTGGTCGAGGCGGTGAAGAAGGACATCAAGCCGCGCGACATCGTCACCAAGAAGGCGATCGAGAACGCGGTGGCCGTGATCATGGCCACCGGCGGCTCGACCAATGCGGTGCTGCATTTCCTGGCCATTGCCCACGCGGCCGGCGTGCCCTGGACGATCGACGACTTCGAGCGCATGCGCAAGAAGGTGCCCGTGCTGTGCGACCTGAAGCCGAGCGGCAAGTACCTGGCGATCGACCTGCACCACGCCGGCGGCATTCCGCAGGTGATGAAGCTGCTGCTGAAAGCCGGGTTGCTGCATGGCGACTGCATGACGATCACCGGCAAGACCGTGGCCGAGAATCTCGCCGACATTCCCGATACACCCCGGGCCAACCAGGACGTGATCCGCCCGATCGCCGACCCGATGTATGCGGAGGGTCATCTGGCCATCCTGCGCGGCAACATCGCCCCAGAGGGTTGCGTGGCCAAGATCACCGGCCTGAAGAACCCGGTCATCACCGGCCCGGCACGGGTGTTCGACGACGAGCAGTCGGCGCTGGCGGCGATCATGGCCGGGAAGATCAAGCCCGGTGACGTGATGGTGCTGCGCTACCTGGGCCCGCGCGGCGGGCCCGGCATGCCCGAGATGCTGGCACCGACCAGCGCGCTCATCGGTCAAGGCCTGGGCGAGTCGGTTGGGCTGATCACCGACGGTCGTTTCTCGGGCGGCACCTGGGGCATGGTGGTGGGCCACGTGGCGCCCGAGGCCTACGAGGGCGGCACGATTGCGCTGATCCAGGAGGGCGACTCGATCACCATCGATGCCCACCAGCTGTTGCTTCAGCTCAACCTGGCCGATGCCGAGATCGCTCGCCGCCGTGCCGCATGGCGGGCACCGGCACCTCGTTATACCCGTGGCGTGCTGGCCAAGTTCTGGAAGAACGCGTCGAGCGCCAGCTTCGGCGCCGTGCTCGACAGGTACGAAAGCTGATTCCTGCGCCGCAAGCTCAGCTGTCCGTCTTCCCCACCGGGGTGTGCACGGGCGGCGGCATCTCCTGCCGGCTCGGCAGGAACGCAGTGAGCACGTCGCGGTTGTGCCGCTCCTCTTCGGTCTTCTTGGGCACGGCGGCCGGCGGCAGATCGACCTTGCGCTGCTCGCGGATCACCGCGACGCGCTTGGTGCGTCGCCAGTTGATGCCCAGCGCGTCCATCTGGCGCTGGCGCCGCTCCTCCTTGCGGGCCTCGAGCTTGTCCATCTCGCGGCGTTGCGTCAGCCCGATCGAGTCGGCGAATGCCCACCAAAGAACGGCCAATGCGAAGGGCAGCAGGATGATCCACCACGACCAGTCTGCCGCGAAGCCCGTTTCGGCGAGCTTCATTGCCAGCAATGCACACCCGATGACCACGAACCACATCGTGCAGCTCCCACGCCACGCCCGGTCTGGCCGAAAGCAGCCTGTCAACCTGACGTCATAGAATTTCGTTCGAAGTCACTGTAACCGTCTCCCACACCCTGCCCTGGAAGGAATCCATGAAAAAGCTCGCTCTCGCGTCAATTCTTGCCATCGTGGCGGCCCCTGCTGCCTTTGCTAACGCCGATCTGGCGCAAAAGAAGAACTGTCTCGCCTGCCACCAGACCGACAAGAAGCTGGTCGGTCCGTCCTACAAGGAGGTGGCCGCCAAGTATGCTGGCCAGAAGGATGCCGCTGCCAAGCTCGCCGACAAGATCATGAAGGGCGGCACCGGCGTCTGGGGCCAGGTCCCGATGCCCGCGAACCCTCAGGTGAATGCCGAAGAGGCAAAGACCCTGGCCACCTGGGTTCTGACGATCAAGTGATCAGGCAGCGCGCCGATTGAACAAAGGCCCCGCATCGCGGGGCCTTTCGTTTGGGGTCGGGCGTGCAATCAGTTCGACTGCGCGAGCTGATCCAGGATCGCCGGATTCTCGAGCGTGGAGGTGTCCTGTGTGATCGCCTCGCCCTTGGCAATCGAACGCAGCAGGCGACGCATGATCTTGCCCGAGCGCGTCTTGGGCAGGTTGTCGCCGAAACGGATGTCCTTGGGCTTGGCGATCGGGCCGATCTCCTTGGCTACCCAGTTGCGCAGTTCGTTGGCGATGCGCTTGGCCTCCTCGCCGCTGGGGCGCGGACGCTTGAGCACCACGAACGCACAAACCGCTTCGCCGGTCATCTCGTCGGGCCGGCCGACCACGGCGGCTTCGGCCACCAGCTCGGTATGCGCCACCAGCGCCGACTCCACTTCCATCGTGCCGAGGCGGTGGCCCGAGACGTTGAGCACATCGTCGATGCGCCCGGTGATCGTGAAGTAGCCTCGTTCGGCGTCGCGGCTGGCGCCGTCGCCGGCCAGGTAGTAGCCGCGCAACTCGCTCGGGTAATAGCTCTTCTTGAAGCGCTCGGGATCGCCCCAGATCGTGCGGATCATGCTCGGCCACGGCTTCTTGACCACCAGGATGCCGCCCTGCCCGTTCGGCACGTCGCCGCCGGTCTCGTCGACGATGGCCGCCGTGATGCCCGGGAACGGCAGCGTGCACGAACCCGGCACCAGCGGCGTCACGCCGGGCAGTGGTGTGATCATGTGGCCGCCGGTCTCGGTCTGCCACCAGGTGTCGACGATCGGGCAATTGCCGCCGCCCACGTTCTGGTGGTACCACTCCCAGGCCGCCGGGTTGATCGGCTCGCCCACCGAACCCAGGAGGCGCAAGCTGCCGAGCTTGTAGTTGCGCGGATGCGTGGCCGGCGTGGTCTCGGCGGCCTTGATCAGCGAGCGGATCGCCGTCGGCGCCGTGTAGAAGATCGTCACCTTGTGCTGCTCGATCATCTTCCAGAAGCGGCCCGCGTCCGGATAGGTGGGCACACCCTCGAACACGATCTCGGTGCCGCCGCAGGCAAGCGGCCCGTAGGCGATATAGGTGTGGCCCGTGACCCAACCGATGTCGGCCGTGCACCAGAAGATGTCTTCGGGCTTGAGGTCGAAGGTCCACTTGGTGGTCAGCGCCGCGTGCAGCAGATAACCGCCGCTCGAATGCTGCACGCCCTTGGGCTTGCCGGTGGATCCCGAGGTATAGAGCAGGAAGAGCGGATGCTCGGCACTCACCCACTCGGGCTCGCAGGTCGCGCTCTGGCTGGCCGTCACGTCGTGCAGCCACTTGTCGCGCGCGGCATCCCACTTCACCGCGCCGCCCGTGCGCTTGTAGACGATCACGTTCTGGATCGTGCCGCAGCCGCCCATGCCGAGCGCTTCGTCGACGATGCTCTTCAGCGCCAGCGCCTTGCCGCCGCGCATCTGCTCGTCGGCGGTGATCACCATCACCGCGCCGGCGTCCTCGATGCGGTCGCGCAGGCTCTGCGCCGAGAAGCCGCCGAACACCACCGAATGCGTGGCACCGATGCGCGCGCAGGCCTGCATCGCCACCACGCCCTCGACCGACATCGGCAGGTAGATCACGACGCGGTCGCCCTTCTTCACGCCGAGCGAGCGCAGTGCGTTGGCCGTCTTGCACACACGTTCGAGCAGCTCGCCGTAGGTGACGCGTGTCACCGCGCCGTCATCGGCCTCGAAGATGATCGCCGTCTTGCCACCCAACCCGCGCTCGACCTGTGCGTCGAGGCAGTTGTAGGAGACATTCAACGTGCCATCCTCGAACCACTTGAAGAATGGCGCGTTGCTGTCGTCGAGCGTCTTCGTGAACGGCTTCTTCCACCGCACATGCTCGCGCGCGAGCCGGGCCCAGAAGCCGGTGTAGTCCTTCTCGGCTTCCGCGGTCAGCGCCTGATAGGCCGGCATGCCGGAGACCGCTGCGTTCTTCGCGGCCGCGGCAGGCGGGGGATAGACATGCGTCTGGCTCATCGTTGTCTCCTGTGGCTCTCCGATGGTGGGGGATGCGGGTCGGGGGGCAATGTCGCGCACCGCCCTGACGAAGTGCTTACTCTAGCCATGCTCTGCCGCGGCGCGCCACTAGAATCGCCCCGCCCTGCAGCCGGGCGGACCTCTCGGCTGACCGAAAACCGATCGCCCCACCCATGGCCCGCCTGACCGACCCGACCGACGCCCGCCTTCGACCCCTGCCCAACCTGATCTTCGCGAGCCGCTGGCTGCAGCTGCCGCTGTACCTCGGGCTGATCCTGGCCCAGGGGGTGTACGTCTTTCATTTCTGGGTCGAGCTGGTGCATCTGATCGAGGCAGCGATCGGCAACAAGGGCGCGCTCGATCAGCTGGTCACGAGCATCGGCTACAAGAGCGACGCGCAGGTCACCAGCCTGAACGAGACGATCATCATGCTGGTCGTGCTGGCGCTGATCGACGTGGTGATGATCAGCAACCTGCTGATCATGGTCATCGTCGGCGGCTACGAGACCTTTGTGTCCCGGCTGCGTCTCGAAGGACACCCCGACCAGCCCGAATGGCTGAGCCACGTGAATGCGTCGGTGCTGAAGGTCAAGCTGGCCACGGCCATCATCGGCATTTCGTCGATCCACTTGTTGAAGACCTTCATCAACGCGGCCAACTACACCGACAAGGTGCTGCTGTGGCAGACGGTGATCCACATCGCCTTCCTGTTCTCGGCGCTGGCGATCGCACTGGCCGACCGGCTGATGTCGCCGGTCGGCGGCGACGCGGGCAAGCACTGAGCCCGCGCGCGCGACGCCGGAAGGCGTCGCGCGGCTGGCTAAGGACGGCCGGCGATTTCACGCCCGACGGCGCGGGCAGGACTACCCAGGAGGTTCGGCGGGCGAGTTGTCGGCACGGCCCGCCAGCCAAAGCATGGTGCTGCCGACGAGCCCTGCAATCAACGAGCCGCACAACACGCCGAGCTTCACCTGGACGTCGTACGACGGTCCCTGCCCTTCGAAGCCCAGCGTACCGATGAACAGGCTCATCGTGAATCCGACGCCGCACAGCGCCGCGACGCCGGCGATCTGTGTCCAGCCGGCCTGCGCGGGCCGGCGGGCGAGGCCCAGCTGCACCATCAGCCAGACGCTGCCGAAGACACCCAGGAACTTGCCGACGACCAGACCGAGCACGATGCCGAGCGTCACCGGAGCGGCGAGCGCCGCGACACCGGCGCCCTGTAGCGACACGCCGGCGTTGACGAACGCAAAGCACGGCAGCACGCCGAACGCCACCCAGGGGTGCAGGCCGTTCTCGAGCTCGAGCGCGGGTCGGCGATCGCCGGACCCGCGGGTCGGAATCGCCAGCGCGGTGACCACGCCGGCCAGCGTGGCATGCACGCCGGACTTCAGCACGAACAGCCAGATCACGAGGCCGACGAATACATAGGCCTCCACCCGTTCGACACGTGCCGCCCGCAGTGCCGCCAGCGCCAGGATGCCGACCACAGCCCCGGCCAGCATCGTCAACGAGAGCTGCTCGGTGTAGAAGAGCGCGATGACGATGATGGCGCCCAGGTCGTCGATGATGGCCACGGCGGTGAGGAACACCTTGAGCGAGATCGGCACTCGCCGTCCGAGCAGGCTCAACACACCGAGTGCAAAGGCGATGTCGGTGGCCGTGGGGATCGCCCAGCCGCGCAACGCCACGGCGTCGCCCCGGTTGATTGCGGCGTAAATCAACGCCGGCACCGCCATGCCGCCGAGCGCGGCCACCATCGGCAGCAGGGCCTGCCTGCGGTCGGCCAGCTCGCCCTGCGTCCATTCGCGCTTGATCTCGAGGCCCACGAGAAAGAAGAACACCGCCATCCACAAGTCGTTGACCCAGACCAGCAACGGCTTGGCAAGCACCAGTGCATCGCCACCGATGCGCACCTCACCCGGCAGCTGGATCCACGCGAAGTAGTGCGGCGCCCAGGGCGAATTGCTGAGCAGCAACGCCGCAAGCGCCGCGGCGCCGAGCACCAGACCGCCAGACGATTCGTGCTCGAAGAAACGCAGCCACGCTGGCGTGGTGCGTCCGGCGTCGGAGCCGGTGTCCTTGTCAGCTTGCATGCAGAACTCGTTGGCTACACTGGAACGGCCCGGCGCATGCGCCGACCTGCCCATTCGCGCGGCAGCCCGGGGTTCGAACACAGAGGATCCGTATGGCCACCAGCATCTCGCAAAACGATCTGATCGACAGCATCGCCGCCGCGTTGCAGTACATCAGCTACTACCACCCGGCCGACTATATCCAGCATCTCGCGCGTGCCTACGCCGCCGAGCAGAGCCCCGCGGCCAAGGACGCGATGGCCCAGATTCTCACCAACTCGAAGATGTGTGCCGAAGGCCGGCGCCCGATCTGCCAGGACACCGGCATCGTCAATGTGTTCCTCAAGATCGGCATGGATGTCCGGTTCGCGGGGTTCACCGGCTCGCTGGCCGATGCCGTGAACGAAGGCGTGCGCCGCGCCTATCTGGACCCCGACAACAAGCTGCGCGGATCGGTGCTCGCCGATCCGCAGTTCGAACGCAAGAACACCTTGGACAACACGCCCGCGGTGATCCACATGGAGCTGGTGCCCGGCGACACGGTCGATGTCAATGTCGCGGCCAAGGGCGGCGGCAGCGAGAACAAGAGCAAGTTCGTGATGATGAACCCCAGCGACAACCTGGTCGACTGGGTGCTGAAGACCGTGCCCACCATGGGCGCTGGCTGGTGCCCGCCGGGCATGCTCGGCATCGGCATCGGCGGCACGGCCGAGAAGGCGATGCTGCTGGCCAAGGAAGTGCTGATGAAGCCGATCGACATGTTCGAGCTGCGCCGGCGCGGGCCGCAGAACAAGCTCGAGGCACTGCGCATCGAGCTGTGCGACAAGGTCAATGCGCTGGGCATCGGCGCGCAGGGCCTGGGTGGACTGACGACCGTGCTCGACGTGAAGATCGCGACCTACCCCACACATGCCGCCAGCAAGCCGGTGGCGATGATCCCCAATTGCGCCGCCACCCGGCACGCACACTTCGTGCTCGACGGATCGGGGCCCGCGTATCTCGAGCCGCCGAGCCTCGACCTGTGGCCCGACGTGCAATGGCAACCCGACTACAACAAGAGCAGGCGCGTCAACCTCGACTCACTCACCAAGGCCGAGGTCGCGAGCTGGAAGCCCGGCGATACGCTGCTGCTGTCGGGCCGCATGCTCACCGGCCGCGACGCGGCCCACAAGCGCATCCAGGACATGCTGGCCAGAGGCGAGAAGCTGCCGGTGGACTTCAGCAACCGGGTCATCTACTACGTGGGCCCGGTCGACCCGGTGCGCGACGAGGTGGTCGGCCCGGCGGGACCCACCACCGCGACGCGCATGGACAAGTTCACCGAGATGATGCTGGCGCAAACCGGGCTGATCGCGATGGTCGGCAAGGCCGAGCGCGGGCCGGTGGCCATCGAGGCGATCCGCAAACACCGCAGCGCGTACCTGATGGCGGTGGGCGGCGCCGCCTACCTGGTGGCCAAGGCGATCAAGGCGGCCAAGGTGCTCGCCTTCGCCGACCTCGGCATGGAGGCGATCTACGAGTTCGATGTCAAAGACATGCCGGTCACCGTGGCCGTCGATGCCGGCGGCACCAGTGTGCACGACACCGGCCCGCGCGAGTGGCGCTCGCGCATCGAGAAGATCCCGGTTTCCGCGGCCTGAGGCGGCTGCGCGTCCGTGGCTCAGGCAGGAGCCACGGCCTGGTGGCGGGCCAGGAATTCGGGCACATCGGCGGCCGGCATCGGCCGCGCCACCAGATAGCCCTGCAACTCGTCGCAGCCCAGTTCGCTCAGTCGCTGCGCCTGCTCGGGCGTCTCGACACCCTCGGCCACCACCTGCATGTTCAGCGCACGCGCGAGCGCAACGATCGATCGCGTGACTGCCATCGCAGACGAACTTGTCGCGAGTTCGATGACGAAACTGCGATCCACCTTGAGGATGCTGATGGGCAGTTTCTGCAGGTACGACAGCGACGAGTAACCCGTGCCGAAGTCGTCGAGCGCGATCTGCACACCCAGCCGGCGTACGGCGCGCAAGGCGGCGATCGCGGGTCCGGAGTCGCCGACGAAGATGCTCTCGGTCACCTCGATCTCCAAGGCGTCGGGCGGAATACCGGTGCGCTGCAGCGCGGTGGCAATCTGCTCAACGAACGACGGGTCATGCAGCTGCCGAGTCGACACATTGACGGCCACCGTGCGCAGCGGGAGGTGCCGGGCGCGCCAGGTGGCGACCTGACGGCACGCGGCTTCGATCGCCCAATGACCCACGGGTCCGATGAGCCCGGTTTCCTCGAGCAGTTGAACGAAGCGCCCTGGCGCCACGAGACCGCGCTGCGGATGCCGCCAGCGCAGCAGCGCCTCGGCCGAGTGGACATCGCCTGAACGCACGCGCTCGCGCGGCTGGTAGTGCAACTCGAACTCGCCGCGTTCGAGCGCAAATTGCAGGTCGGCCAGGATCTCAGAGCGCTCGCTGATGCGCACGTCCATCTGCGCCTCGAACCAGGCCGCGCAGTGACCACCACGTGCCTTGGCGCTGTACATCGCCATGTCGGCGCGGCGCAGCAGGTCCGTCACCGAGTGGCCGTCGTCCGGATGATGGGCGATCCCTATGCTCGCCGCGACAGCCACCGATCGGCCCTGGATCGACATCGGTTCGGCCAGGCCTCTGACGATCGCCTCGGCCAGTGTCTGCGCCTCGGCGCGCGCGCCCGGCATCAGCACCACGAATTCATCGCCGCCGGGTCGCGCCACGAGCCCCTGCGCGGGCACTGCCGCGCCCAGGCGCCGAGCCATTTCGCGCAGCAGATCGTCGCCGGCCTGATGACCCAGCGCGTCGTTGACTTCCTTGAAGCGATCGAGGTCGATGAACAGCAGCGACAACGGAACGGGCGAACCCATGCCCTGCTCCAGCGCCTCGAGCATGCCACTGCGATTGGCCAGACCGGTGAGGCTGTCGCGCGTGGCGCGTTCGACGAGACGCCGTTCCCGGTCGGCCGCGGTGAGCGCCACTGCCACGCGCGTGCCGAGCTCGTCGATCTCGCGCTGCGCATCGGACGACGGCATGCCGTCGTCCGCGACAGCCACGACGATCAGCGCGACCAACGAGCCTTCCATGCGCACAGGCCTCACATGCAGCCGGGCGGCGCCCCAGTCGGTCGACTGCATCAACGCCTGCGGCAAGGCGGCGCAGCGCTTCAGCTCGTCACCCGGGCCCAGATCGGCGCACAAGGATTCGGCCTGCGGCAGGCTGGCCAGTGTGAAAGCTCCGCTCGCACGATGCAGGCGAGCCAGGCCGCGCGGCGAACGATCGATCTCCACGACGAGCACGGACGCCCCCGGTATCAGCTGGGTCACGCGTTGTGCCACGCGTTGCAGGATGCCCGGGACATCCAGGCCATTGAGAATGGCGCGGTCGATGGCTGAATGCACCTCGAAGGCCTCGACCTGTTGCCCGAGGTGTTCGGCCATGTGGTTGAACGACTGCGCCAATTCGCCGAACTCGTCGGCGCTGTCGTGGTTCACCCGTGCAGAAAAGTCGCGGCCCGACAGCCGCCGCGTGCCGGCGATCAGCCGCTCCAGCGGCACCATGGTGCGCCTCACCTGCACCAGGCCGAGCATGACCACCAGCAGCAGCGTGGCCAGAACGCCGAGCCCGGCGGTCCGGATCAGCGCAACCGAATCCAGCGACACATCGGCGGCGCGGTCCAGGTTCATGAACACCCAGTCGTCGACACCGAAATCCGAGCGCAGGAAGAGGCCCCAGCGCGCCGGCTGCGAAACCGCGGCGTCTTCGCCGGCCGGCGAGGCGCCGACCAGGTTCGACCACGGACAGTAGATGATCTGACCATGCATCGTGAAGACACAGACACGGTGACCGGTCGCATCTGCGCGCAACTCGCCGAACAGGAAGCCCGGCTCGACTTCGGCAATCCAGCGACTGCCCGATGGTTCGCGTGGCGGCAGCGCGATCAGCGCCGGCGCCGCCTCGTCACCGGCCGCGACACCCAAGAACAAGCCGGCCGTCGCGCGGCTGGTCGCCTGCGCCGGGTCGGTCAGGGACTCGCGCCACCGCTCCCACAAGGCCCGGTCGCCGGCCTCGTACATGCCTTGACCGTCGACCTTCGCGACGTCACGCAGCACGGGCCCTCGCCGTGCGTCGCTCGCCGTCGGGGTCTTGGTGCTGCCCTGATCGGCGACGACCTGCAGCAGCGTGCGCGCCACGAGCAGGTTGTCCAGCACCGAGAGTCCGGCGAACTTGGCGGCCTGGACCCGCTGCTTCTGCGCCTGCGTCGCGAAATGTTCGCTCAGCGCGTCATGGATGAGCCAGCCGAACAGCCCAATCGGCACGGCCGCCGCGATCATCAGGGTCCAGAAGATCCGCCGCCCGGCTCGGCTGCGCAGGAAGAAGCCGTGGATCCTCACCGGGCTTCACCGTGCGCAGGCGTCATGTCGGCCCGCTCAGTAGTCGGCGGCGGGTCCGACGAACTTGCCGTTGTTGCCGCGCACGATGTCGTCGCGGCTCATCTGTGCGGTCAGCGGCGGCGCCGAGCGCCCGTCGGGGCCCATGCTGTACAGGTCGAAGTCGGTGTTGATCGGCACCAGCGAATGGTCCTTGCGTGCATGGCCGCGCGCACCGCGCGCGTTCATGTTCAGGTATCGATAGGAATTGCCCCATGGGTCCTTGGGGTCTCCCAGCCCGACGTCGGCCAGCGACGGCGGATAGTCGCGCGCGTCTTGGAAATAGCGTTCGATCGCGCTTGACATCATCGTGATGTCACGGATCGCCTGGTCGCGTTTCACCCGCTCGCGATAGCCGTTCCACGCCGGAACGGCCAGGCTCATCAGCACGGCGAAGATCCCCAACGCCACCGCCAACTCGACCAGCGTGAAGCCACGCCGCGTTCGCGCGGCCGGCCCGCGGCCGGCATGTTCGATGTGTCGCTCCCGGCGCACAGCGCCGCCCCCCGCGATTTCCATGGTGCCTGCATTCTCGGCACCGAGGACCGGCACTTGAGCGTCAACAGATCACATTCGGTTGCACGTCCTCCGCGCTCGCGGCGGAATGAGCAGTTCCGCACGCACCAGCAATGCAACAGAGCCGATCAGGCCTGCCGCACCACCCGCTGCGGATACGGAATCTCGACGCCCAGTTCGGTCAGGCACCTCAGCGCAGCCAGGTTCACGTCGCTGCGCACGTTGCCCTGGCCGTTCTCGGGGTCGCCGATCCAGAACACGATCGTGAGTTCGAGCCCGTCGGCGGCGAAATTCGACAACTGCACGCCGGGCGCCGGATCGGCCAGCACCCGCGGCACGCCGGCGACGGCGGCCTGCAACGCCGGCATCACACGATCGAGATCGCTGCCGTAGGCCACCTGCACGGCGGTCGTCGACGCCACCTTGGTGTCGGCGAACGAACAGTTCTCGACGCGCTGGGTGATCAGCAGTTCGTTGGGCACGATCGACTCGCGCCCGTTGAGCGCCCGGATCACCGTGTAGCGTGTGGTGATGTCGGTGATGCGGCCTTCGAAGTTGTCCACGCGCACCACGTCGCCGATGCGCAGGCTGCGCTCGGCCAGGATCACGAAGCCCGACACGTAGTTGGCGGCCAGCTTCTGCAGGCCGAAGCCGATGCCCACGCCGACGGCGCCGCCGAGCACACCGAGGGCACCGATCGGGATGCCCGCCGCCGACAGCGCCACCAGCAGGCCGATCAGCATCAGCACCGCGCGCGTGGCGTTGGCCGCGATCTTGCGCAGCGACAGGTTCACGCCGCCAGCCGCGAGCAGCCGCGCCTCGATCGCCGCCGAGAGCCACAGCACCAGCACCAGCGCGGCCAGCGCGGTGAACGCGCCTTCCAGCAGGCTGCGCAGCGAGACGTTGGTGCCGGCGATCTTCCACTGCAGCGCGTCGAGTTCGGCCAGCACCAGCGGCAGCAGGTCGGTGATCCACAGCACCAGCATCAGCCAGACGCCCCACGACACCGTGCGCTCGACCGTGCGCACGACCGGCGACTTCGGAAAGGCCACGTGCAGCACACGCACGACGACGCGAATGATGGCCAGGCTCGCGAGGATCGGCACCGCGAGCTTGAGCAGCGCGATCGTCAGATGCGGCGCCAGCGCCAGGCGGGCGATCCAGGTCAGAGCCAGCGCCAGCAGCGGGAACAGCGCGCCATCGAAGCCGCGGTCACCGAACCAGATGCTGCCTTTGGATCGGCGACGCGTCAGCCGCACCAGGGCCCAGGCGAATGCCACGCAAAGGGCCAGCACGCCCAGCTCTGCCAGCGCGGCGGGGCGCATCAGCGCGGCGAGCAGCTCGCCGAGGCTTTCCTTGCCGGCCATCGCTCAGACGTCGGCCAGCACGCGCAGATGGGCCGCCACGCTGCGCGCCAGCGCGCTGAGGTTGTAGCCGCCTTCGAGGCACGAGACGATGCGGCCCTGCGCATGGCGGTCGGCGATCTGCTTGATGCGCCGGGTGATCCACTCGTAGTCGGCCTCCACCAGGCCCAGCTGTCCGAGATCGTCTTCGCGGTGTGCGTCGAAGCCGGCGGAGATGAACACCATGCGCGGCGCGAACTCGTCCAGGCGCGGCATCCACATCTCGTCGATCAGGCCACGCAGCTCGGTGCCGCGGGTGTACGGCGCGACCGGCAGATTGACCATGTTGGTGCCCTTGGGCACGGTGCCGCTGCCCGGGTACAGCGGGTGCTGGAAGAAGCTCGCCATCAGCACGCGCTCGTCGCCGGCAATGATGTCTTCGGTGCCGTTGCCGTGGTGCACGTCGAAATCGATGATCGCCACGCGCTCGACGCCCAGCACGTCCAGCGCATGCCGCGCGGCGACCGCCACGTTGTTGTAGAAGCAGAAGCCCATCGCCGCATCGCGCGTCGCATGATGGCCCGGCGGGCGCACGGCGCAGAACGCCGTGCGGCATTCGCCGCGATGCACGGCATCGGTGGCCGCCACCGCCGCGCCGGCCGCGCGCAGCGCCGCGCGGCGGGTCTGCGCGCAGGCGATGGTGTCCGGGTCGAACGCTACCCGCTCGCCCTGCGACTCCACCTCGCGCAACTTGTCGTCCAGCTCGAGCAGGTAATGCTCGGTGTGCGCCAGCAGCAGGTCGTCATGCTCGGCCAGCGGAGCGTCGTGGAACGACAACGCCATGTCGAGACCGGTGGCGCGCAGGTGATCGCTGATCGCGTCGAGCCGTTGCGGGCATTCCGGGTGGCCCCGCCCCATATCGTGCAAACGGCACTCGGCGTGGGTGAACAGCGCGGTGGTCATTCGGGACTCTTGTCTTTTCGGGTAACGTCAGCGGATGGCGTCGAAAGAACTCCCCCGCCAGCTCGCCGCTCTGGTGGATCAGATTAGCACGATCATCGTCGGCAAGCGGACGCAGATCGAGGACTGCGTGGCCTGCTTGCTGGCCGGCGGCCACCTGTTGATCGAGGACGTGCCCGGCGTCGGCAAGACCACGCTGGCGCACACGCTGGCGGTCTCGCTCGGACTGAAGTTCTCGCGCGTGCAGTTCACCGCCGACCTCATGCCTTCCGACCTGGTGGGCGTGAGCGTCTACGAGCGCAGCAAAGAGGCTTTCGTGTTCCACCAGGGACCGGTGTTCGCCCAGGTGCTGCTGGCCGACGAGATCAATCGGGCGGGCCCGAAGACGCAGAGCGCGCTGCTCGAAGCGATGGAGGAGCACCAGGTTACCGTCGAGAACGAGACCCGTGCGCTGCCGCGGCCGTTCTTCGTGATCGCCACGCAGAACCCGACCGACCAGCTCGGCACCTACCCGCTGCCCGAGTCGCAGCTCGACCGCTTCTTGATGTGCATCACGCTCGGCTATCCGGACCGTGCGTCCGAGCGCGCGCTGCTGGCGGGCGAGGACCGGCGCGGCGCGATCGAGCGGCTGCAGCCGCTGATGTCGGCCCAAGCGCTGGTCGCCGCACAACGCGAGGTGCACGGCGTGCACGCATCGCCTGCGCTGCTCGACTACCTGCAGGCGCTGATCGCGGCGACGCGATCCGGCCAATGGTTCGTCGAGGGCCTGAGCCCGCGCGCCGGCATCGCCTGGCTGCGCGCGGCGCGTGCCCGTGCACTGATGGCCCAGCGCGACTATGTGGCGCCCGACGACCTGCAGGCCATCGCGCCGCAGACGATCGCGCACCGCCTGGTGCCGGTGGCCGGCGCCGGCCGCGGCCGGATCGAGCAGGTGCGCGCCATGATGGAGTCGGTTGCGCTGCCGTGATCCCGGTCAGGCTTCGTGCGTGGTTCGAGAACCGGCTGCCGGTCAGCGACAGTCAGACGCTGACCCAGAGCAACATCTACATCGTGCCGACCAAGGCGGGTTTCGCGTTCGCGCTGACGCTGGTGCTGATGCTGGTGGCCTCGATCAACTACCAGCTCAATCTCGGCTACCTGCTGACCTTCCTGCTCGCCGGCAGCGCGCTGGTGTCGATGCACCTCACGCATGCCACGTTGCGCGGGCTCACGCTGCGGGTCAAGCCGCCGGCCCCGGTGTTCCTTGGCGACGGCGCCGAGCTCGACATCGTGCTCACCAACCCGAGCGGCACGCGCCACGGCATCGGCCTGGCGGTGCGGCATCAGCGGCCGTTCTCGTTCGCCTGGTGCGACGTGCCGGCACAAGGCAGTGCCACGGCCCGGGTGAGCTTCGTGCCGTTGCGGCGCGGTCTCACGCCGGTGCCGACGCTGATGGCCGAAACCCGCTTCCCGCTCGGGCTGTTTCGGGCCTGGACCATCTGGCGGCCGGCGGCGCAGGCGATGGCCTATCCCAAGGCCGAGGAGCCGCCGGCGCCGCTGCCGGCGACGAAGCCCGTGCCAGGCACCTCGACAGCCTCGCGCACCAGCGAAGGCGGCGAGTTCGACGGCGTGCGCAGCTATCGTCGTGGCGATTCGCTGCGCCGCGTGGTGTGGAAGAAGGCCGCGCGCACCGGCGAACTCGTCAGTCGCGACACCAGCGAAAGCATGAACCGCGAGCTGTGGCTGGATTTCGAGAGCGCGGGTCTGAGCGACACCGAGGCCCGACTCTCGCGCCTGGCTGCCTGGGTGCTGGCGGCCGACCGGCTCGGCGTGGCCTATGGCTTGCGCATCCCGGGCGTCGATCTGGCGCCCGGCCAGGGCGAGGCGCAGCGCCGCACCATGCTCGAGGCGCTGGCGCTGTGGTGAGGCGGTCGCGATGGCGCTGATCCAGGCCGCCTTGCCGCGCTGGCCCGGCTGGCGCAACCTGCCGCGCGACACGCGCGACACGCTGTTCCTGCTCGGCGTGATCGGCTGGACGGTGCTGCCGCATCTGGATCACCTGCCCTGGTGGTGCATCGCGCTGAGCGCGGTGGTGCTCGTCTGGCGGGCCTACCTGGCCGTCGGCCATCTGCGCATGCCCGGTCGGCTGCCGATCGCGGTGTTGCTCGGTGCGGCGGTGGTCATGACTTTCTGGACCGAGCAGACGCTGTTCGGCAAGGAAGCCGGGGTCACGATGCTCGTGGTGCTGATGTCGCTGAAGACGCTCGAACTGCGCGCCCGCCGCGACGCGCTGGTGGTGTTCTTCCTCGGCTTCTTCCTCGTGCTCACGCATTTTCTGTATTCGCAGTCGATGCTCACGGCGCTGGCCATGCTGCTGTCGGTATGGGGGTTGATGACGGCGCTGGTGCTGGCCCACATGCCGGTGGGCACGCCGCCGCTGTGGCAGGCCGGCCGGCTGGCGGCGCGCAGCGCACTGTTCGGCGCGCCGGTGATGGTGGCACTGTTCGTGCTGTTCCCGCGCATCGGCCCGCTGTGGGGCATGCCGCAGGACGCGATGGGGCGCACCGGCCTGTCGGGCACGCTGCGCCTGGGCGGCGTGGCCGAGGTGGCCAACGACGACTCGATCGCGCTGCGCGTGCGCTTCGACGAAGGTCAGGAGCTGCCGCCGGCGTCGCTGTACTTCCGCGGTCCCGTGCTGTCGCGCTTCGATGGCGTCGAGTGGCGCCGGCGCCCGTACGGCCTGATGGCGGCGAACGGACGCAGCGTGCCCGACCTGCGCACGTCGGGCCTCGCCGTGCGCTACGAGATGACGCTCGAAGCCAGCCGCCTGGCGCTGCTGCCGCTGCTGGAGCTGACCCCCGATCAGCCGGATTCGGCCCCGAGGCTGGACAGCTGGACGTTCAGCCTGCGGCCCGATCTGCAATGGCAGTCGGACCGCATCGTCACCGAGCGCCTGCGCGTCTCGGCCCAGGCGTGGTCGCGATTCGAGTACGGTGGCAGCCTGCCGGAGTTCGAGCGACAGGAGTTCACGCAGCTGCCCGAGGGCTACAACCCCCGGGTGCGCGAATGGGCATCGGCGTTCCGCCATCGGCCCGAGCATCGACAGGCCGACGCACGCACATTGGCCCAGGCCGTGCTGGCGCACGTGCGCAGCGCGGGCTTCTCGTACACGCTGGCGCCCGGCACCTACGGCCGAGACGCGATCGACGAGTTCTGGCTCGGCCGGCGCGCCGGCTTCTGCGAGCACTTCGCGACGGCATTCGTCGTCGTCATGCGGGCCATGGGCGTGCCGGCCCGCGTGGTGACGGGCTACCAGGGCGCCGATCCGCGGCCGGTGGACGGCTACTTCGTCGTTCGCCAGAGCCACGCCCATGCCTGGGCCGAGTTCTGGCAGCCGGGCCGCGGCTGGCAGCGGGCCGACCCGACCGCTGCGGTGGCACCGGAGCGGGTGAGCATCAGCCGCAACCTGCAGCCGCCGTCGGGCCTGGTGGTCGGCGCGCTGCGCAACGTGAATCCGCAACTGCTGTTCGACCTGCGCGTGGCCTGGGAGGCCATGAACAACCGCTGGAACCAATGGGTGCTGAACTACTCGCGCACGCAACAGTTCGACCTTTTGCAGCGATTGGGCATTCGCGCACCGGACTGGCAGGACCTGGGCCTCGTGCTGCTGGCCCTGCTGTCGGGCGGCGCACTCGCCGGCGCGGCCTGGGCCTGGTGGGACCGCCGGCGGCAAGACCCCTGGCAACGACAGCGCTCGCGCATCCGCGACGCGCTGGCACCGCTGGGCATCGAAGTGTTGCCGCACCATGCGCCGCGCCAGCTGGCACAGCGTGTGCGCGAACGCCTGGGCGAACGCAGCGACCTGCTCGCCTACGAACTCGAAGCGCTCGAGCGCGCCCGTTACGGGCGCGATGCACTGCGTCGACCCGACGCCGCCTGGTGGCAGCGCTTCGCGTTCGAAGCCCACCGCTTGAAACGCACGGCCTGACAGGGCGAGCGGCGTTCCCATGCACCCGCGCGAGCCGCGCCGATAATCGCGCCATGCGCCGACGGCAACTGACGATCGCCGTGGCGGGCCTGCTCGGCAGCCCGTCGGTGTGGTCGCGGCGCAGACCACAACGCGACGCCGATGCGGCTGCACCGAGCTATCGCCGGCGCGCCGAGGTGGCCGCCGCGGCTCGGATGTTCGCCCAGGAGCACGAACTCGATCCCGCCTGGATCGAGGAGACGCTGGCCCAGGCGCGCTACGTGCCCAAGGTGGCACAGCTGATGATGCCGCCGGCCTCGCCGAGCGCACGCAACTGGGCTGCCTACCGATCGCGGTTCATCGAGCGGCAGCGCATCGAGGCGGGGCGCCAGTGGTGGGAGCGCCATGCCGACGTGCTCGACGAATCGGCCCGTCGCTTCGGCGTGCCGGCCGAAATCATCGTCGGCATCGTCGGCGTGGAGACCTTCTATGGCCGGCTGACCGGCGGGTTTCGCGTGCTCGACGCACTGGCCACGCTGGCCTTCGACTTCCCCAAGGGCCGCAGCGACCGCAGTCCGTTCTTTCTCTCGGAGCTTGGCCACTATCTCGCGCTCACGCGTCGCGAGGCCTGGCAGCCCGCGGCGGTGATGGGTTCCTATGCGGGCGCGATGGGCCTGCCGCAGTTCATGCCGAGCAGCCTGCGCAACTATGGTGTCGACCTCGACGACGACGGCCGTGTCGATCTGTTCGCCAGCGCCGCCGACGTGGCAGCCAGCGTCGCCTACTACCTCGACGAGCATGGCTGGCAGCACGGCATGCCGACGCACTTCGCCGTGGAAGCGCCGGCCGATAGGGTCGATCGGGCCACGCTGCTCGTGCCCGACATCGTGCCGAGCTTCTCGGCACAGGAGATGCAAGAACACGGCGCGCGTCTGTCCGAGGCCGGGCGCGCCCACGACGACGCGCTGGCGCTGATCGAACTGCGCAACGGCGACTCGCCGCCGAGCCACGTGGCCGGCACGCGCAACTTCTACGCCATCACGCGGTACAACGCGTCGAGCTACTACGCCATGGCCGTCATCGAACTCGGCGCGGCGGTCGCAGCAGCACGAGCCTAGTCCTGAACGCCAAGCGGCGACACCGTCACGGCCACCGTCGGTCGCGCCGTCGAGCCGCCCCGGATGACGCCGCGCAGCGGTGCCACGTCGGCGTAGTCGCGGCCCCAGGCCAGCGTCACATGATCGGCACCGGCCACCACATTGTTGGTCGGATCCAGGTCGACCCAGCCTTCGCGCGGACACCACACGGCCACCCAGGCATGCGAGGCGTCGGCCCCGACCAGCCGCGGTTGACCCGGCGGCGGCTGCGTCAGCAGGTAGCCGCTGACATAGCGTGCCGCCAGCCCCAACGTGCGCAACACGGCGATCATCACATGCGCGAAATCCTGGCAGACGCCGCGCCGCAGGCCAAGCGCGACCAGCGCGTCGGTGGCCACATCGGTGGCCGCGCTCTGGTACGCGAATTCGCCGTGCACCTTGTGCATCAGGGCGCGGGCCGCGTCGATCAGCGGACGGTTCGGCGCGAAGAGCTCGCCGGCGAATTCGGCAAACGCCGGTGCACGCGGTGCGAACGGCGAGCCGAGCGCGAATTCGCAGGCCTCGGGCATCACCGCGCCGGCACGGTAGCGCAGCGCCGCAGCCACCTGCTCCCACGGCAGGCCCGGGCCGACCGGCGCCGGCGGGCCCATGTCAGCAACGAAGCTCGACACCACCTGCAGTTGCTCGTGCACGGCGGCATGGCTGAAGGTGTGACGCCAGTTGCCGAAGACGTCGAGGCCGGCGTCAATACCGGTTTCGCCGCCGTCGGGCGCCGGCAGGACCTGGAGCCGCCAATCACGCACCGACTGCCGGGCCGTGTCGCGCGGCCGCAAATGCGCCAGGTGGTGCGCCAGCAGCACCGGTGCACCGTAGGCATAGTGGGTCTCGTGCTGAACCTGCAGTGTGGCCATCGTCGTCACTGCCACACGCTGTGGTCGCTCACGTGCACGAACAGGCGGCGGCCGATCGCATCGGCCAGCGTGCGCACGCCGTCCACGCAACCGTGCAGCAGGCGAACGAGTTCGGTCGGTACGCCGTCCGCGTCCAGCGCGGCGCAGGCCTCCAGGCTCCACAGCTCGGGCGCCGGGGCGGAGGCGATCATCTCGTCGGCCCAGGCCGCATCGTGCCGCGCGAGCTTGCGCAGACGCTCACGCATCGTGCGCGAGACCCAGGCGAGCGAACGCGGGTTGTCGGTGTCGAACACCAGCAGGTGCAGCAGCGGCATCGGTTCGCGCCGGGCCTGGAATCGGGCCCGGTAGGTGATCAGGCTGTCGGCCAGCGACAGCAGCAGCGCGAAGCCTTCGTCGCTCTCGTGCAGTCGCAGTTCCAGTCCCCGGGCGAGCGCATGGCACAAGGTGTCGAGCCGCTCGATCTGTCGTCCCACCGACTGCAAGCGCCAGCCGTCGTCGCGCACCATGCGGTCGGCCTGCGCGCCGGTTTCCGCGCTCAGATGCGTGGACGTGCGTCCCAGCAGACCGAGCGCGTCGGCCACCGGCGCCACGCCGCCTTCGCCGCCGGCCGCCAGCACCGCGGCCATGTGCTGCTCGAAATGGTTGTCCAGGTCCTGGATCAGCCGCCAGTGGTCGGGCGACAGCCGCTCGCGCAGCGCCTCGGCGCAGGTGACCACGGCGCGCAGGTTGAAGCCCACGCTCGTGCAGCCGGCCGACGCCGGCAATGCATGCACCAGCGCCCGCTCGAACACGCGCAGACTCTGCATGGGCGACGGCGTGCCCTCGGGCACCAGGCCATGCCAGGCCGCCAGCTCGCCGAGCAGCACGCGCAGCGGCTCGCCGGCCGAGCGCAGCGACTCCAGCGTCAGGCGCGCCAACGAGACCACGAATTCCGAACGCTCGGTATAGCGGCCGAGCCAGAACAGGTTCTCGGCGGCGCGACTCGTCACCGTGCGCTGCTGGGCCTGCAGGTCACCGGCCGACAGGGGCGCGCGCAGCAAGGACGCCGCGTTGACATCACCACCGGCGATGACCCAGGTGTCCGCGCTTGCGCTGCCATGCTGCATCGACAGCCAGGGGTCGAGCAGCCGATCGCGGCGCGCGGCCACGCGCGCCATGCCGCCAGGCAGGACCTGCCAACCGCCTCGGCCGTCGGCCAGCGCGAACACCCGCAACACGGCAGGCCGCGGCTCGACGGCGCCGCCCTCCCAGGCCGGGGTTTCCGAGGGCCGCACGCGGGCCTGCAAGGTATAGGCCGCCGGCTCGGCATCGATGCGGCCTGCCAGCGCGGCACGTTGCACCGGATCGAGGTAGGCGGCAACCACGGCTTGCACGCCGGCCTCGCCGCCCGGCTGGGGAAAGGTCGGTGCGACGACGAAGTCGGCCAGCCGCGTGCGTTGGGCCTGCCACACCGAATCCTCGCCGCACCACCAGTGCGTGGACGCGGGCAGCAGCAGCTCCTCGCCCAGCAGGTGCTCGGCCACCCCGGGCCAGAACGCGGCAAGACCCGGGCTTTCCAAGACGCCGGAGCCCGGCGCATTGGCCAGCACCAGCTGGCCGGCGCGCAGCGCCTGCAGCAGCCCCGGCACGCCGAGCGCCGAATCGGCCCGCAGCTCCAGCGGATCGAGCCATTCGTCGTCGACCCGCCGCAGCACCACATGCACGCGCTCGAGGCCCTGCATGGTCTTCAGGAACAGCTGGCGATCGCGCACGGTCAGGTCGCCCGCCTCGACCAACGTGAGGCCGAGATAACGCGCAAGGAACACCTGCTCGAAATAGGTTTCGTGCAGCGGGCCCGGCGTGAGCAGCACGATGCGGGCTCCCTCGCCCGCCGGACTCAGCGCACGCAGGTCGTCGAGCCAGCGCTGGAACGATGCGCCGACCCGCTGCACCCGCAACGCGGCGAAAGCCTCGTGCATCTCCTGCGCCACGATGAGGCGGTTTTCCAGCAGGTAGCCCAGGCCCGAGGGCGCCTGGAGCCGTTGGGCCAGCACCCACCAGCGCCCCTCGGGCCCTCGCGCGAGGTCAAACGCGGCCACGTGCAGGTACACGCCGCCGGGCGGCACCAGGCTGTGCATCGGGCGCAGGTACTGCGGATGGGCGAACACCAGCGAGGGCGGCAGCACGGCCTCGCGCAGCAATGTCTGCGCCCCGTAGATGTCGGCCAGCGTCGCGTTGAACATGCGGGCCCGTTGCGCCACACCGGCTTCGATGGCCGGCCATTCGTCGGCCGACAGCAGGAACGGCAGCGGCTGCAGCGGCCAGGCATGTACGGCATCGGTACCGGCGCCGTGCACGTGATAGGTCGCGCCGTCCTCGCGCACGCGGCGCTGCACGCGCGCGGCGCGCGAGGCGATGTCGGCCGCGTCGACGGTGCCGTCGGGCTGCAGGGCCTCGAAGAATTGCTGCCACATGCGAACCACCGGTTCCAGCGGGGCCGCCGGCTCGGCGAGCCGGCCACGCAGCTCGTCGAACCGCCCGTTGGACGCCGGCCCGAGGGCACGCGACAACGCCAGGTCCGGAGGCGGCTCGGCGGTCGGATCGTCGTCGGTCGAGGCCGTCATGCTTGCCATCATGCCTGCAACCGGCCGCGGCCGTCCGCACGCACCGTCCCCGCCAATGTGTTATCCGCGGCGCAGATCGAGCGTGAACGGGAACTCCAGGCTGCGCTCGGGCATCGGCAACAGATTGCCGCCCGGCACGATGCCCGGCGTGTGGTTCAGCGCGAAGAAGCGCGCGAGCCGCCGGCTCTCGGCTTCATAGGCATTGACCGGGAACGTGTCGTGGCTGCGGCCGCCCGGATGCGACACGTGGTACTGGCAACCGCCGAGCGAGCGCTGCATCCAGCGATCCACCAGGTCGAAGGTCAGCGGCGCATGCACGCCGATCGTCGGATGCAGCGCCGACGGCGGCTGCCAGGCGCGATAGCGCACGCCGGCCACGAACTCGCCGGCGCGGCCGGTGGGTTGCAGTGTGGCGACGCGGCCGTTGACGGTGACCACATGCCGCGGTTCGACGAGACCGCTGACGCGCAACTCCAGTCGCTCGAGCGAGGAATCGACATAACGCACTGTCGTGCCGACCGCACCCTCCTCGCCCATCACATGCCACGGCTCCAGCGCATGGCGCAGCGTGAAATGCACGCCGCGCGCGTTGACCTCGCCGATCTTGGGGAAGCGGAACTCGAAATGCGGCGCGAACCAGGCGGCCTCGAAGGCGTGGCCGGCGCGGCGCATCTCGTCGATCACGTCCTCGAAATCCATCCACACGAAGCTGGGCAGCAGGAAGCGGTCGTGCAGCTCGGTGTCCCAGCGCACCAGGCTCGCCCGGTAGGGCTCGCGCCAGAAGCGTGCCACCAGCGCGCGCAGCAGCAACTGTTGCGCGATGCTCATGCGTGCATGCGGCGGCATCTCGAAGGCCCGCAACTCCAGCAGCCCGAGCCGGCCGGTGGCGCTGTCGGGCGAGTACAGCTTGTCGATGCAGAACTCGCTGCGGTGCGTGTTGCCGGTCACGTCGACCAGGATGTTGCGCAGCGTCCGGTCCACCAGCCACGGCGGCAATTCGCGACCGTAGACGCCCTTGTTGCGCTCGATCTCGGCCAGCGCGATCTCGAGCTCGTAGAGCTGGTCGTTGCGTGCCTCGTCGACACGTGGCGCCTGGCTCGTCGGGCCGATGAACAGCCCGCTGAAAAGATAGCTCAGCGACGGATGGTTGTGCCAGTAGGCGAGCAGGCTGGCCAGCAGATCGGGCCGACGCAGGAACGGGCTGTCGGCCGCCGTCGCACCCCCGAGCACGAAATGGTTGCCGCCGCCCGTGCCGGTGTGCCGGCCGTCGAGCATGAACTTCTCGGTCGACAGGCGCGAGCGCCAAGCCGCGTCGTACAGGAACTCGGTGTGCTCGACGAGCTCGGCCCAGTCGTGCGCCGGGTGGATGTTCACCTCGATCACGCCGGGGTCGGGCGTGACCTGCAGCAGCTTCAGGCGCGGATCACGCGGCGGCGGATAGCCCTCGAGCACGATCTTCACGCCGAGTTCGGCCGCCGTGGCCTCGACGGCGGCGAGCAATTGCAGATAGTCCTCCAGCAGCTGCAGCGGCGGCATGAACACATACAGCACGCCGCTCGCCTCGCCCTGCGCCTCGGCCTTCGGACCGTTTGCGCGGCGCGGATCGCGGGCTTCCACCACCACGGCCGTGCGTGTGATCCAGTAGGCCGACTCGAAACGCTGCGGCATCTTTGCCAGCGTGGTGACGTCCAGCGGCTTTCCCGGGCCGACGCGCCCTGCCGTGCCGCCCACCCCGGTGGACAGCCCCGGCTGCGCCTGCATCGCGACGGTGCCGCCCTCGGCAAAGCCGCCACCCACCGCATGCGGCGCGTACTGGCCGCGGATGCGCGCCGCGCTCGGCAACGCGCCGCGCGGCGCGAACGGATCGGCCTCCACCTGGTACGGATAGTCGCCGGCACTGACCCAGGGCAGGGAATCGAGCGGCAGGCGGTAGCCCATCGGCGAATCGCCAGGGAACAGATACATGCGCTCGTCGCGGAAGAACCAAGGCCCGGTGACCCAGGCCGGACCCGACAGGGCGACGCCACGCTCGCGCCGGAGCGGCAAGGCATAGCCCACCACGGCACTCAGGCCCTGCTCGAACACCCGGCGCAGGCGCAGGCGCTCGAGTTCGTCGTCGAGCCGCGCGTCGAACGGGTCCACGTTCACCGGCAGCCGGCGCTCGCGCCACAGGAAGTACCAGGTGTCTTCGTAGCCCGGCTGGACATGTTCGTCGGTCAGCCCCAGCCGGCGCGTCAGCGTTTGGATGAATCTTCTCGCGTCGTCGCTCGTGTAGGCATGACGCTCGCGCTCGTCGGCGAAGAGCGACGGATCGTGCCAGCAGGCTTCGCCGTCGGCGCGCCAGTACACGCTGAGCGCCCAGCGCGGCAGCTGCTCGCCGGGATACCACTTGCCCTGCCCGTAGTGCAGGAAGCCGCCCTGGCCATAGTGCGCGCGCAACCGCTGCACCAGATCCTGCGCAAGGATGCGCTTCGTGGGGCCCAGGGCATCGGTGTTCCATTCCGCACCGTCGCGGTCGTCCACGCTGACGAAGGTCGGCTCGCCGCCCATCGTCAGGCGCACGTCGCCGGCATTCAACTCGGCATCGAGGCGCTCGCCCAGCGCCAGCATGGCCTGCCACTGGCCGTCGGTATAGGGCTGCGTGACGCGCGGTGACTCCCACACGCGCGTGATCTGCATCGTGTGGCCGAACGTGACCTCGGACTCGTCCACCTCGCCGGATACCGGCGCCGCACTGGAAGGCTGGGGTGTGCAGGCCAGCGGAACATGGCCTTCGCCCGCCAGCAAACCGCTGGTGGGGTCGAGCCCGATCCAGCCGGCGCCCGGCAGGTAGACCTCGCACCAGGCATGCAGGTCGGTGAAGTCGACTTCGGTGCCGCTCGGTCCGTCGAGCGCTTTCACATCGGGTTTGAGTTGAATCAGGTAACCTGACACGAAGCGCGCCGCCAGACCCAGGTGTCGCAGCGTCTGCACCAGCAGCCAACCGGTGTCGCGGCACGAGCCGGCGGCCCGGTCCAGCGTCTGCTCCGGCGTCTGCACACCCGGCTCCATGCGGATCAGGTAGCGAACCTCCTTCTGCAGCCGCTGGTTCAGGGCGACCAGGAAATCGATCGTGCGTTGCTCGTGGCGGTCGACCGACGCGAGGAAGGCGGCAAATCGCTCCGTGGCCGCCTCTCGCGCGAGGTACGGCGCCAGCTCGTCCAGCGTGGCGTCGTCGTAGCGGAACGGAAAGCGCTCGGCTGCCGGCTCGAGGAAGAAGTCGAACGGGTTGTAGACCGACATCTCGGCCACCAGATCGACGGTGACCTTGAACTCGGTGGTCTTCTCCGGAAAGACGAGCCGCGCAAGGTAGTTCGAGAACGGGTCCTGCTGCCAGTTGATGAAATGGCCGCCCGGCTCGACCTTCAGCGAGTAGCTCAGGATCCGGGTGCGGCAGTGCGGCGCCGGCCGCAGCCGCACGATCTGCGGCGACAAACCGACACGACGGTCGTATCGGTAGTGGGTGATGTGGTTCAGGGCGACATGAATGCTCATGCCGGCACCAGAAAGTCGCGGCTGATTCCCGCACCGATGTCGTTCACGCGGTCGAGAAACTGGGTGAGATAGGCATGCAGGCCGGTGGCAAGGATCTCGTCGATGCGGCCGAACTGCAGATCCGAGCGCAGCCGCCCTGCCCGGCGCTGGGTTTCGCTGCTCTGCTCGTTGGCCACCAGGCGCAGATTCTCCACCACGCCGTTCATGCAGCTGGCCAGCGAACGCGGCATGTCGGGCCGCAGGATCAGCAGCTCGGCCACACGTTCGGGCACGATCACGTTGCGGTAGACCTTGCGATAGATCTCGAAGCCCGACACCGAGCGCAGGATCGCCGACCAGTGATAGAAGTCGATCTCCGGCGGATCGTCGGCACGGTGTCGGCCGAAGTAGTCGCCGGCGAGCGCATGGAACTTCACGTCGAGCAGACGCGCGGTGTTGTCGGCGCGCTCCAGGAAGGTGCCGATGCGGATGAAATGCAGCGACTCGTCGTGCAGCATCGTGCCGACCGTCACGCCGCGCGACAGGTGCGAGCGGAACTTCACCCATTCGAACACCGTGCCCGGGTCGCGCTCGAAGTGGCCTTCGCGCAGCATGCGGTTGAACTCGAGCCAGGTCTGGTTCGTCGTTTCCCACAGTTCGGTCGTGATGGTGCCGCGCACGGCACGGGCGTTCTCGCGCGCCGCCTTCAGGCACGACACGATGCTCGACGAATGCGTCTCGTCGCCGACCATGAAGGTCATGACCCGCCGCGCGTCGATCTTGCCGTGCCGCTTCTCGTAGGCCTCGGTCAGCTCGCTGATGCCGAGCATGCCGCGCCAGCCCTGCAGGGCGCGGTCGGCCGACTGCGGCAGCAGCGACGTCTGGTAGTTCACGTCGAGCATGCGCGCGGTGTTCTCGGCCCGCTCCATGTATCGAGCCATCCAGAACAGGTGATCGGCGGTGCGCGAGAGCATGGTCAGACCTCCAGCACCCAGGTGTCCTTGGTGCCACCGCCCTGCGACGAATTCACCACCAGCGAGCCCTCTTTCAGCGCCACCCGCGTCAGGCCGCCAGGCACCATCTGCACCGACTGACCCGAGAGCACGAAGGGCCGCAGGTCGATGTGGCGCGGCGCGATGCCCGATTCCACATAGGTCGGACAGGTCGACAGCGCGAGCGTGGGCTGCGCGATGTAGTTCGAGGGCTTCGCGATCAACGCGGCGCGAAACGCCTCGATCTCGGCCTTGCTCGCCGCCGGCCCGACCAGCATGCCGTAGCCGCCGGCGCCGTGCACCTCCTTGACGACCAGCTCGCCCAGGTGGTCGAGCACGTACTTCAGGTCGTCCGTCTCGCGGCAGCGGTAGGTGGGCACGTTCTGCAGGATCGGCTTCTCACCGAGGTAGAACTCCACCATCTTCGGCACGTAGGGGTAGATCGACTTGTCGTCGGCCACGCCGGTGCCGATGGCGTTGCACAAGGTGATGTTGCCGCGGCGATAGGCATCGAGCAGTCCGGCGCAGCCGAGCGTGCTGTCGGGCCGGAAAGCCTGCGGATCGAGGAAGTCGTCGTCGACGCGGCGGTAGATCACGTCGACCCGGCGCGGCCCCTGTGTCGTGCGCATGTAGACGAAGCCGTCCTTGACGAACAGATCCTGGCCCTCGACGAGTTCGACGCCCATCTGCTGCGCCAGGAACGCGTGCTCGAAGTACGCGCTGTTGTACATGCCCGGCGTGAGCACCACCACGGTGGGCTCGTTCACGGCGGCCGGTGCCACCGCACGCAGCGTCTCGAGCAGCAGGTCGGGGTAGTGCGCCACCGGTTCGACCCGGTTGTCGGCGAACAGGTCGGGGAACAGCCGCATCATCATCTTGCGGTTCTCGAGCATGTAGCTCACGCCGCTGGGCACGCGCAGGTTGTCCTCCAGCACGTAGTACTCGCCGCTGCCATCCGCGTTGCCGGCGCGCACGATGTCGATGCCGCTGATGTGCGAGTAGATGTTGCCCGGCACGTTCACGCCCAGCATCTCCTTGCGGAACTGCGCGTTGTTGAGCACCTGGTCCTTGGGCACGACGCCGGCCTTGAGGATTTCCTGCCCGTGGTACACGTCGTGGATGAAGCGGTTGAGCGCCGTCACGCGCTGGCGCAGGCCTTCTTCCATGCGCGCCCATTCGGCGCCGGGGATCACCCGCGGCAGCAGGTCGAAGGGGATGAGGCGCTCGGTGCCGGCGCCGTCCTCGTCCTTGGCGCCGTAGACCGCGAAGGTGATGCCCACGCGCCGGAAGATCATCTCGGCCTCGTGGCGGCGGCTCGTCATCACGTCGCCACTCTGCTGCTTGAGCCACGCGTCGTAGGTGCGGTAGTGCTCGCGCACCGCCTGGCTGGCGGTGTGCATTTCGTCGAAGGGGGCCTTCATGGTCTTGTCCGCTCCTGTCGCGGTCACTGTAGCAAGCCGCGTTCCGGCTTCGTTTCCGGCGGGATGACGCGTGTGCGCACGCCCACCGTCAGCGTGTGGCTGCCGCCGCCGCGGATCACGCCGCGCAGCGGCGTCACGTCGCCGAAGTCGCGGCCCACGGCCACGCGCACGTGGCCGGTGCCGGGGATGATGTCGTTGGTGGGGTCCAGGTCCAGCCAGCCGGCGTCGGCACCCTCGCCCGGCACGCCGGGGGTGCCGGGGCACCACACCTGCACCCAGGCGTGCGAGGCGTCGGCGCCCTGCATCTCGCGGCCTTGCCCGTCGTCGCCCTCGGGCGCGCGCGTGAGCAGGTAGCCGCTCACGTAACGCGCGGGCAGGCCGTGCATGCGCAGCGCGCCGGCCATCAGGTGCGCAAAGTCCTGGCAGACGCCGCGTTTGTGCTCGAACACGAGCGCCAGCGGGGTTTCGATCTCGGTGCTCTGGCTCTGGTACCTGAAGTCGGCGTGGATGCGGTGCATCAGCTCGATGGCCGCGGCCGCCACGGGGCGTTCCGGCGTGATGCTGGCCGCGCCGTAGCGCCGCAGCTCGGCCAGGCGCGGCACGTAGGGCGAAGGCAGCGCGTGCTGCACCGCCGGCAGGTAGGGCGCGCCGGCCACGTAGCGCAGGCGCATGGCCAGTTCACCGCAGCGCGGGCCCGCTTCGGGCTGCAGCGCCGCAAAACGCGGCGCCAGCTGCACGCGGCTGGCCGCCCTCACCAGCAGCTTCTGGTGCGGCTGCACGAGCGAGAAGTGGCACTGCGTGTTGGCGAAGGCGTCTGCGCTGTCTTCGCGCTGCGCGGGTGGCGGGTCCAGCGTCAGCTGCCAGCTTTGCACCTGCTGGTGCGCATCGTGCAGCGGCTGCAGGTGCGCCAGGTGGTGGGCCAGCGTCACGGGCGCTGCGTAGGCGTAGCGGGTTTCGTGGACCACTTCCAACTGCGTCATCTGGCCCCCAAGACGCTTCGCGTCGTCCCCCCGCGGGGGAGCGAACGCCTTCGGAGCGGCCGCGCGGCGTTCATACGCGTTGGTCCATGCCATGGGCGAGCGTGAAGTAGCGCTCGCCGATCTGGTCGGCCAGCAGCGCGGCAGCGCTGCCGAGTTCCACGCTCAGCATCAGGAGGCGCTCGGCGATCTGCGCTTCACCCGCGCCGCGCAGGTCTTCCAGCGTGAGGCCGGCGCCCACCGGCGGCAGCAGCGCCAGCAGCGGCTCATGGCTTTCGGCGCTGCCGGGCAGCTTGGAGAGCTCGGTGCGCAGCCGCCTCAGCACGCCGGCGTAGGCGCGCGGGTTGGTGCTGTCCAGCACCAGCAGGTCGGCGATGGCCAGCAGGTCTTCGTGCCGCTGGTAGCGGGCGCGGAAGGTGATGGTGCTGTCGAAGAGCTCCAGCACCAGCTCCACGCCGCTCACGGTGGCCAGGGCCTCGTGGCGCAGGAAGAGCTCCAGGCGCAGCGCCAGGCCCTGCAGGCGCTCCAGCAGGCGGCCCACGGTGAGCAGGCGCCAGCCGTGGTCGCGTGTCATGCGGTCGGTCTGCGCGCCGGTGGCCGCTGCCAGCTGCAGCGCCAGGCGGTCCAGCGGCGCCAGCACCTGCTGCAGCGTGGGCAGCTCACCCGACGGCACTTCGAGTGCGCGTGTGAAGCTCTCGCCCATGCTGCGCACCAGGCCCCACTGCTCGGGCGACAGGCGCTCGCGCAGGCCCATGGCCGCACGTTCGAGCGCGCCCAGGTTGTAGGCCACGCTGCCGCCCTTGGCATCGGCCAGGCCGGCCAGCACGGCACGCTCGAAGTTGCGCGCGCTCTGCACGAGCGTGGGCACACCCAGTGGCGCCAGGCCGGTGCGCACGGCCAGCTGCGAGAGCGCCTGGCGCACCGAGGCCGGCGTGTCGGCGCCGGCATCGGAGATGGCGTCGATGAGCGCCAGCGTGGCGCGCGCCTGGCGCACCAGCTGCTCGGTGCGCTCGGTGTAGCGGCCGAGCCAGAACAGGTTCTCGCCGGTGCGGCTGCTCACGGGGCGGTGGCGGTGCAGCAGGTCGTCGACCTGCAGCCGCTGCGGCAGCATCGTGAAGGCGTCGACCTCGCCCTCGGTGAGCACCCAGGTGTCCAGGCTGGTGCCGCCGCGCTGCATGCTGATGCTGCTGTCCTCGCGCTGCGCCACGCGTGTCATGCCACCGGGCAGCACGTGCCAGCGGCCTTCACCCTGCGCGATGGCGTACACACGCACCAGGGCCGGGCGCGGCGTGACCGCGCCCTCGCCCCAGATGGGTGCACGCGAGAAGCGTTTGCGCTCCTGCACGGTCCAGGCGTCGGGGTCGTCGTGCACGGCCGCCTCGGTGCGGTCGAAGACCTGCGAGGTGCGCCCGTCGCGCGGGAAGGTGCTGCGCAGCAGCTTGTTGCCGAGATCGGCCTTCACGTTGGCCCAGGCCGCCGGCTCGCCGCACCACCAGGTGGGCAGCGCGGGCAGCAGCAGGTCCTGCCCGCTGAGTTGCTGCGCGATGGCGGGCAGGAAACCCTGGATCGCCGGTGTCTCCAGGAAGGCACTGCCGAGCGCGTTGGCCATCACCACGTGGCCGCTGCGCGCGGCCTGCAGCAGGCCGGGCACACCCAGGGCGCTGTTGGGGCGCAGTTCGAGCGGATCGCAGTAGTCGTCGTCCAGCCGGCGCAGCAGGCCATGCACCGGCTCCAGGCCCTCCACGGTCTTGAGGAACAGGCGCTGGTCGCGCACCGTGAGGTCACCGCCTTCCACCAGCGGCAAGCCGAGGTAGCGCGCGAGGTAGGCGTGTTCGAAGTAGGTCTCGCTGTAGGGGCCGGGCGTGAGCAGCACGATGCGCGGCGTGCTGTTGCCGGCCACCTGCGCGGCGCGTGCTTCCAGCGCGTCGAGCAGCATGCGGTAGCTGCTGGCGATGCGCTGCGCGCGCAGCTCGCGGAAGGCCTCGGGGAACTGGCGCGCGATGACGAGCCGGTTGTGCAGCACGTAGCCCAGGCCGCTGGGGCCCTGCGTGCGCTGCGACACCAGCCACCACCGGCCTTCGGGGCCACGCGCGAGGTCGAAGGCCACGATCATCAGCCGCTGCCCGCCCGCCGGCTGCACACCCAGCATCGGCCGCAGGAAGCCGGGGTGGCGCAGCATCAGCGCCGGCGGCAGCAGGCCGCGCTGCAGCAGCGTCTGCGGGCCGTAGAGGTCGGCCAGCATGCGTTCGAGCAGCTCGGCGCGCTGCTGCACGCCGGCTTCGATGGCGGCCCAGTCGGCGGGCTCGATCAGCTGCGGCAGCAGCTGCAGGCTCCACGGGCGCGCGGCCACGCCGCCCTCGCCGAACACGTTGTGCGTGACACCGTCCAGCCGGATGCGCTGCTCCACCTGTTCCACGCGGCGGTTCAGGTCCTCGGCCATGGTCAGGCCGCCCTGCGGCTCGGGCAGGCAGCGCGCGAAGGTCTGCCAGGGCGTGCGCAGCGCCCCGCCGGGGTTGCGCAGCTCGTCCCACACGCCGGCCTCGGCCGGCATGGCATGCGCGGCAAAGGCATGCTCGGCCGCACCCTGCGCCGAGGCGCCGCCCTCGAAGGGCAGCATGCCTTGGCTCTGGGACTGGCTCTGCTGCTGCGTCATGCGGTGCGGCTCAGCGCCTCAGGTCGAGCGTGAAGGGGTGTTCCAGGCTCGGCGCCGCCGGCTTCACGTCGATCTCGCCCGGCGTGTGGCCAAAGCGGAAGAAACGCGCCAGGCGGCGGCTTTCGGCTTCGTAGCTGTTGACCGGGAACACGTCGTAGTTGCGGCCGCCCGGGTGCGCCACGTGGTAGCGGCAGCCGCCCAGGCTGCGGCGCTGCCACCGATCGACCACGTCGAAGGTCAGCGGTGCGTGCACGCCGATGGTGGGGTGCAGCGCCGAAGGCGGCGCCCAGGCGCGGTAGCGCACGCCGCAGACGAACTCGCCCACGCGCCCGGTGGGCTGCAGCGGCAGCCCGCGGCCGTTGACGGTGAGCACGTGGCGGTTGCCGTTGAGGCCGCTGACCTTCAGCTCCAGCCGCTCCAGCGATGAGTCCACGTAGCGCACCGTGCCGCCCGGCGCGCCCTCCTCGCCCATCACGTGCCAGGGCTCGAGCGCGTTGCGCAGCGTGATGTCCAGGCCCTGCACCTGCAGATCACCCACCAGCGGGAAGCGGAAAGAGAAGTGCGGTGCGAACCAGGTGGCGTCGAAGGCGAAGCCGGCCTGTTTCAGGTCGGCCACCACGTCCTCCATGTCCATCTGCACGAAGGTGGGCAGCATGAAGCGGTCGTGCAGCCCCGTGCCCCAGCGCGTGAGCCGCGTGGCGCCGCGGCCGCGGTAGGGCTCGCGCCAGAACCAGGCCACCAGCGCCCGCAGCAGCAGCTGCTGCGCCAGGCTCATGCGCGCATGCGGCGGCATCTCGAAGCCGCGGAACTCCAGCAGGCCCAGGCGGCCGGTGGGGCCGTCGGGCGAGTACAGCTTGTCGATGCTGAACTCGGCGCGGTGGGTGTTGCCGGTGGCGTCGATCAGCAGGTTGCGCAGCGTGCGGTCCACGAGCCAGGGCGGGCACTGGCCATGAAGGCCGATCTGGCGGTCGATCTCGTTCAGCGCCACCTCGACCTCGTAGACCTGGTCGTCACGCGCTTCGTCGATGCGGGGGTGCTGGCTGGTGGGGCCGATGAAGAGGCCACTGAACAGGTAGCTCAGCGCCGGATGGTTCTGCCAGTAGGTGATGAGGCTGGCCAGCAGATCAGGCCGGCGCAGGACGGGGCTGTCGGCCGGTGTGGCGCCGCCGAGCACGAAGTGGTTGCCGCCGCCGGTGCCGGTGTGGCGGCCGTCGACCATGAACTTCTCGGTGCTCAGGCGGCTTTCGTGGGCGGCCTGGTACAGGAACTCGGTGTGGTCGACGAGTTCGTTCCAGTCGTGCGCGGGGTGGATGTTGACCTCGATCACACCAGGGTCGGGCGTCACCTGCAGCAGCTTCAGGCGGGGGTCGCGCGGGGGCGGGTAACCCTCGAGCACGATCTTCATCTGCAGCTCGGCGGCGGTGGCTTCCACGGCGGCGAGCAGCTCGAGGTAGTCCTCCAGGAAACGCAGCGGCGGCATGAAGACGTAGAGCACACCGCTCTTGCCGCCATGTTCGCGCTCGGCCTTCGGGCCGTTGCCCCGCTGCGGGTCACGCACCTCCACGCACAGCGCGGTGCGTGTGAGTTCGCCGGCGGATTCGAAGCGCGCGGGCGCCAGCAGCGGGTTGCGCGGGTGCGGCACTTCGGGGTCGTGTTCGGTGCCCAGCATGCGCGGCTGGCCGGGGCCACCGCCAAAGCCGCCGCCTTCGCCCACCATGCCGTTGCCGACGTAGCCACCTGAACCACCGTCGGCGCCAAAGCCGTCGTGGTCGAGCCCGGTTTCGCCATGCGGCTCACCGCTGCCCGGGCCGAAGGCCGTGGCCTGCTGCAGCCGCAGCGCCGCCGCCGAAGGCAGCGCGGGCTTGGGCGCAAACGGGTCGGCAGCCAGCGTCCAGGGCCTTTCGCCGCTGGCGGCCCAGGGCTGCGAATCGAGCGGCAGGCGGTAGCCCATCGGCGAATCGCCGGGCATCAGGTACAGGCGTTCGTCGCGCAGGAACCAGGGCCCGGTGACCCAGGCCGGGCCCGCGGTGCCCACGCGCCATTCGCGCTTCAGCGGCAGCAGGTAGCCCACCACGGCCGAGAGGCCCTGCTGGAAGACACGGCGCAGGCGCGCCCGCTCCAGTTCGTCTTCCAGCCGCGAGTCGAAGGGATCGACGTTGCCCGGCAGCCGCCGCTCGCGCCAGAGGTAGTACCAGGTGTCCTCGTGGCCGGGCTGCACGAAGCGCGGATCCAGCCCCAGCCGGCGCGTGAGCGTGCCGATGAAGGTCTGCGCGTCGGCGGCGGTGTAGCGGTGGGTGTCGCGTTCGTCGGCGAACAGGCTCGGGTCGTGCCAGCAGGGCTGGCCGTCGGCGCGCCAGCAGATGCTCAGCGCCCAGCGCGGCAGCTGCTCGCCCGGGTACCACTTGCCCTGGCCGAAGTGCAGGAAACCGCCGGCGCCGTACTTGGCGCGCAGCTTGTGCACGAGCTCGGTGGCCAGGCCGCGCTTGGTGGGGCCGAGTGCGTCGGTGTTCCACTCGGCGGCGTCGCGGTCGTTCACGGCCACGAAGGTGGGCTCGCCGCCCATGGTCAGGCGCACGTCCTGCTGCGTGAGCTGGGCATCCACCGCATGGCCCAACTCGACGATCTTCGACCACTGCTGGTCCGTGTACGGCAGCGTCACGCGCGGCGATTCGTGGATGCGCGTGACCTGCATGTGGTGCGCGAACTGCACCTCGCATTCGTCGACAGCGCCGCTCACCGGTGCGGCACTGCTGGGCTCGGGCGTGCAGGCCACGGGGATGTGGCCTTCGCCGGCCAGCAGGCCGCTGGTGGGGTCGAAGCCGATCCAGCCGGCGCCCGGCAGGTAGACCTCGCACCAGGCGTGCAGGTCGGTGAAGTCGACTTCGGTGCCGCTGGGGCCGTCGAGCGCCTTCACGTCGGGCTTGAGCTGGATCAGGTAGCCCGAGACGAAGCGCGCCGCCAGCCCCAGGTGGCGCAGCGTCTGCACCAGCAGCCAGGCGGTATCGCGGCACGAACCGCTGCCGCGCGCCAGCGTCTGCTCCGGCGTCTGCACGCCCGGCTCCATGCGGATCAGGTAGCCGATCTCCTTCTGCAGCCGCTGGTTCAGGTGCACCAGGAAGTCGATGCTGCGCTGGCGCTTGCGCCCGATGCTGGCGACGAAGGCCGCAAAGCGCGGCGTGGCCTCGCACCGCGCCAGGTAGGGCGCGAGGTCGTGTGCGAGATCGGCCCCGTAGTCGAACGGAAACTGCTCGGCCTGCGGTTCGAGGAAGAAGTCGAACGGGTTGAGCACCGACATCTCGGCCACCAGGTCGACCGTGACCTTGAATTCGCGCGTCGGTTCGGGAAAGACCAGGCGCGCCAGGTGGTTGGCGAAGGCATCCTGCTGCCAGTTGATGAAGTGCTGCGCCGGTTCGATGCGCAGGCTGTAGCCGAGGATGCGGGTGCGCGAATGCGGGGCCGGCCGCAGGCGCACGATCTGCGGCGACAGCGTCACGCGCCGGTCGTAGCGGTAGTGCGTGACGTGGTTCAGCGCGACGTGGATGGCCAAGGGCGGCTCCTTTTTTTCGGCTCTAGCGTGGCTGGGCTGGTTCCGCGTATGCAATCCCCGCGCCAGGGGCCGCCTGATGATGCCAGTATCGGCGCCCCGCCTCGCGCGCGCAGGCCGCCGCGCCGTCGACCGCCAGCGTGAGGGCGCCGCACTGGTCGCTGCGCGCCACGGCGACGCCGGCGGCCGCGTAGCGCGCCAGCACCTCGGGCGCCGGGTGGCCGTAGCGGCTGCGGTAGCCGGCCTGCACCACCGCCATGCGCGGCGCCACGGCGGCGATGAAGGCCGCGCTCGAGGAGGTGCGGCTGCCATGGTGCGGCACCAGCAGCAGTTCGGCGCGCAGTGCCGGCGCGTCGGCGCCGCCCGCGGCGCGGGCCAGCAGGGCCGCCTCGCCGGCCGCTTCCAAATCGCCGGTGAGCAGGGCCCGGGCCTGGGTACCGGCGATGCGCAGCACGCAGCTCAGAGCATTGGCATTGGCCGCAGCGGCCCGGTCGGCGGGCGTGGGATGCAGCACCTGGAAGTCCACGCCGTCCCATTGCCAGCTCTGGCCGGCCTCGCAGTGCTGGTGCGGCACGCCGCGCGCCAGCAGTTCATGGTCGGGTTCGAGCGAGGTATGCAGCTGCGCCACCGGCAGCGCCGCCAGCAGCGCCGCGGCGCCACCGGTGTGATCGCTGTCGCGGTGGCTCAGCATCAGGCGGTCGATGCGGCGCTCGCCGCGCGCCCGCAGCAAGGGCAGCAAAAGGCGGCCGCCGGCATCGGCTTCGGGCGAGAACCCGGGTCCGCTGTCGTAGACCAGCAGGTGCCGGCGCGTGCGCACCAGCACCGCGGTGCCCTGGCCGACGTCGGCCGCCACCAACTCGAAGCGGCCCGGCGGCGGCGGCGCCAGAGGCGGCGCCAGCAGCGGCAGCAGCAGCGGCAACGCCAGCGCCCGCAGGCGCCAGGGCAGCGGGAGCACGGCGAGCGCAGCCCCCAGCAGGCCCGCGGCCACGGCCCAGGGCGGCGCGGCCGCGGCCGTCCACACCGCCCCCGGCCAGGCCGCCAGGGCGTGCAGCAGGACCGCCAGACCCTGCAGCACCGCGGCCGCCGCCTGCCACAACCAAGGCCACAGCATGCCGCCCAGGGCCAGCGGCGTGATGACCAGCGTGACGAGCGGAATCGCCACCAGGTTGGCGACAAAACCGACCAGCGACAACTGCTGGAAGAACACCAGGCTCAGGGGCGCCAGGCCGACGGTGGCCACGGCCTGCTGGCGCAGCGCGGCCGACCCGGCCATCCGCAGCCGGTAAGCCCAGGCGGCGCCGCGTGGCACCGGCGGCGGCGACGGCCCCGCCTGCGGGTGCGGGGCCTGGGCCTCGTGCAACGCCGCGTGCAGCGCCGGCTCGGCCGCCGCCAGCAGGCCCACTGCGGCAAACGAGAGCCAGAAGCCGGGCTGCAGCAGCGCCCAGGGGTCGAGCGCCACCACCGCCAGCGCTGCGGCCAGCAACACCGCATGCAGCGGCCAGCGCAGTGCCGCGCTGCGCAGCAGCGCCACCACCGCCAGCATCACCACCGTGCGCTGCGCCGGAACGCCCCAGCCGGCCAGCAAGGCATAGGCCGCGGCCGCCGCCACCCCGCCCCAGCGCGCCGCCAGCGGCGCGTTCAGCCACAGCATCAGGCGCGGGCTGCGCCGCCACAGCCACCCCAGCAGCGCCGCCGCCAGCCAGGCGAACATCGTCACGTGCAGGCCGGAGATGCTCATCAGGTGCGCGATGCCGGTATCGCGGAACAGCGCCCAGTCGTCGCGCTCGATCGCCCCCTGGTCGCCCACGGCCAGGGCCGCCAGCACGCCGGCGCGCGCGCCATCGTCGACATGGCGCGCGATGGCGTCGCGCACGGCCTGGCGCGCGCGCTCGACCGGTGCCCCGGCGCGTTCGGCCAGCGGCTGCGCCAGATCGCCCGCGCGGCTGCGCACGTAGCCGGTGGCGCCCACGCCCTGCTCGAACAACCACAGTTCGGCATCGAAGCCGTGCGGATTGAAATTGCCATGCGGCTGACGCAGCCGCACCGTGAAGCGCCAGCGCTGGCCGGCACGCACCTCGACGGCGGGCCCCAGCAGCAGGGCATCGGGCTCGATCCCGCGATGCCAATGCAGCAGCAGGCGCGGCGGCACGCCCGTGGCGTTGGCGCTCTCGACCTCGAAGACGAAGCGCGGCCCTTGCAGGCCCTGGCGCGGCAACTGCGCAACGATGCCGGCGACGACGAGGTCGCGCCCCTCCAGCGCCGCCGGCAGGCGTTCGGCCAGGCGCGCCTGCGCGCGCCCATCGGTGCTGCCGAAACCGGCCAGCGCCGCCGCCAGCACCAGCATCGCCACCGCGCTACGTGGCGCGTGCCGACCCAGCCCCCAAGCCAGCCCCAGCAGCGCCGCGGCCAGCGCGAGCAGCGCGGCCAGTCCCGGCGCCGGCAGCAGCTCGGGCCGCTGCAGCTGCACGGCCACGCCGGCCAGCCAGCCCAGCGCCAGCCCGGCCAGCACCCCGCCGCGCCACGGCCCTGCCCTCATCGCCTGCAGTGTAGGATGCGCCGCCCCAATTTCCACGGGCGCGCGCGCCGCGCCGACGAACGCCATGAGCATCAAGGACCGCCTGCAAGCCCTGGGTATCGCGCTGCCGCCGCTGGCCGTGCCCGCCGCCGCTTACGTGCCCTACGTGCGCACCGGCAACCTGTTGTTCATCTCCGGCCACATCGCGCGGCGCGAGGGCAAGCCCTGGGTCGGCCAACTCGGCGGCAGCATCGGCACCGAGGAAGGCAAGGCCGCCGCGCGTGCGGTGGCGATCGACCTGATGGGCACGATCGCCGCCGCCCTGGGTGGCGACCTGGAGCGCGTGAAGCGCATCGTCAAGGTCATGAGCCTGGTCAACAGCACCCCGAGCTTCACCGAACAGCACCTGGTCACCAACGGCTGCAGCGAACTGCTGGGCGAGGTCTTCGGCAAGGAAGTCGGCGCGCATGCCCGCAGCGCCTTCGGCGTGGCGCAGATTCCGCTCGGCGCCTGCGTCGAGATCGAGCTGATCGCCGAGGTTCAGTGAGCGTGCCGGCCCTGCCCGGCCGGATCGGGCCGCGCGCCTGGCTGGCGCTGGTGGCGCTCGGTTGTGTCGCGGCCCTGGCCGCGGCGCTGGTGTCGCAGC
>JAEUPI010000192.1 GCA_016790175.1 Burkholderiaceae bacterium
GTGCGCGCGGTGATGGGCATCGTGCCTTCGCGCGCCGGCCAGGTCCGCATCGACGGTGAAGCTATCCTCGGAGCGCCGTCGCACCGCATCGCCCGCCTCGGCCTCGCGCTGGTGCCGGAGGGCCGGCAGATCTATCCGAACCTGAGCGTGCACGAGCACTTGAGCGCATTCGCGCGACGCGGTATCGATGGTGACGCGGGTGACGCGAGCTGGCACCCGGGCCGCGTCTACGAATTGTTCCCGCGGCTGGCCGAGCGGCGTACGAACCTGGGCAGCCAGCTTTCCGGCGGCGAGCAGCAGATGCTCGCGATCGGCCGCGCGCTGGTGACGAACCCGCGCCTGCTGATCCTCGACGAGGCCACCGAAGGCCTGGCGCCGCTGATCCGCGAGGAGATCTGGCGCGCGCTGGCCGCGCTGCGTGCGGCGGGCCAGGCGATCCTGGTCATCGACAAGTACGTGCAGCGGCTGATCCACCTGGCCGATCGCCACGTGATCCTCGAGAAGGGCCGCGTCGCCTGGAGCGGCAGCTCCGAGGCGCTCGACGCCGACCGCTCGCTGTGGCAGCGCTACCTGGGTGTGTGACGCGATGAGCGCGCCGGGCGACGCACCGCGCTGGGCCTGGCTGCCGCCGATCGGCAGCGCGCGCTACCACCTGATGCTCGTGCTGCTCGGCGCGCTCGTGCTGGGGCCGCTGGGCGGCGTGACCGCCTCGTACATGAACTTCTCGATCGGCTTCTTCGTCGGCGGGCAGGTGCTGGCGGGCATTCTCGGCTCGGTGGTCACGCTGGGCTACGGCCCGGCCGGGCGGCACGGCGCCAACTGCATGCAGACGGCGGCGGCCTCGGTGGCTGGCATGGCCGGCATGGGCGTGCTGATCCAGGCGATGGCGTGGATGGGCATGCCGCTGCCGCCGGCCTGGCAGCTGATGCTCTTCCTCGGCGCGGTGGGCATGTTCGGCGCGGGCGTGGGCATGCTCTACACGCCGATCGTGGTCGACCGCATGCGGCTGACGTTCCCGTCCGGCCTCGCGGTGGCCAACATCCTGCGCGCGATGACCGATCCGCGGCTGTTGCGCCGCTCGGTCGCCCGCCTCGTGGGCGGCATGGGGCTTGGGCTCGCGGGTGGTCTGGCGTCGACCAAGGTGGCGTGGATTGCGGCGATCGAGCTGTCGACCTCCACCTTCGGCGCCGGCATGCTGATCGGTGCGCGCATCGGCGTGCCGGCGCTGCTGGCCGGCCTCACCGGCGCGGCGCTGCTGCCGACGTTCGTGGCAGTGGGTTGGCTCGAGCCCGGCGATCCGTTTCGCAAGATCACCTTCCTGATCGGCCTGGGCATGATCCTCGGCGCCGCGCTGCTCGACGTCGGCGGCTTGCTGTTGCAGGCCGCCGCACGCTGGCGCTCCACGTCAACGCCTGCCGCGAACGCTGAACTCGAACCGTGGCAACGCACGAACACGCTGCGGCTCATGGCATGGACGGTCTTCTGGGCAGTGATGGTGCTCTGGCTCGGCGTGACGGTGATGCAGCAGCCGATCGGATTTCTCGCCTTCGCGCTGGCGCTGAGCCTCGTGATCGTGCTCGTCAACGGCATCTCGCTGGGCATCAGCGACACCAACCCGATCTCGTCGGCCTTCGTCGTCGCCATCGTGTTGATGACCGCACTCGGCCTGAAGGAGCCCGTGGCCGGGCTGATGGCCGGCGGCATCCTGCTGGTGGCCACCAGCGTCGCCGGCGACATGCAGCAGGACCGCTCCACCGGCTGGCGGCTGGGCACGCCGCGCACGCTGCAGTTCCGCTACCAGGTGCTCGGCCTGCTGGTGGGGGCGATCGCGTCGGTGGCCTTCGCCGAACTCTTCATGCGCGCCTATCCGATCCTGCTGGCCGACCAGACGGTGATGAAGGCCGACGAGCAACCCACCCAGTGGGTGTCGGCGATGACCTACAAGTTCGTCGGCGCGCTGCGCGGCATCACGCAGGACCAGCCCCATCAGCGCTGGGCCATCGTGCTCGGCGTGGCGCTCGGGCTGGCGATGCAGGCGCTGCGACAGCGCCTGTTCGCGCGCGAGGTCTATCAGCGCTGGCGCGAGCGCGACCGGGCCACGCGGGCGGCCGACTTCGTGCTCGACGCGGTGGTGCTGCCGTCACCCTACGCCTACTCGTTCGGCACCTTCTTCGGCGTGGCCACGTCGGCCTGGCTGTGTGCGGGCAGCGTGGTGGCGAGTCTGGGCCAGAGCCTGGCACTGCGCCGCCGCGGCGACGAGCGTTATGCGTTGCCGGCCGACATGAGCACGGTGTCGCTGCTCGGCGGCGGCTTGATCGCGGGCGATGCGCTCGCGGCGCTGGGTCTGGGCATCGTCGGCCTGCTGGCAATGGTCGGCTGACCCCGGCGCCGCCCGGCGACCGCCGCGCGCACAATCGCCGCACGCGAGACCATTCGAGGAGATGCGAGCATGCGCCTGGCCAACAAACGCACCATCGTCACTGGGGGTGGATCGGGTTTCGGCGAGGGCATCGTGCGCAAGTTCGGTGCCGAAGGCGCGAAGGTGCTGATCGCCGACCGTGACGAAGCAGCTGCCCGGCGCGTGGCCGAGGCCACCGGCGCGAGCTGGATCCGCACCGACGTCGCATCGGCCGCCGACGTGAAGGCGATGGTGCGTTCGGCGGTGGAGCGCCTCGGCGGCGTCGATATCCTGATCAACAACGCTGGCGTCACGCACCTGCCGGCACCGCTGGAAGAGGTGAGCGAGGCCGACTTCGACCGCATCGTGGCGGTCAACATGAAGGCGATCTACCTCGCGATGCGAGAAGTGGTGCCGCTGATGAAGGGCAACGCCAAGGGCACGGGCGGCATCCGCGGCGTGGTGCTCAACATGGCGTCGACCGCCGGCGTGAGCCCGCGGCCGCGGCTGGGCTGGTACAACGCGAGCAAGGGCTGGGTCATCACCGCGACGCGCGCGAATGCGGTCGAGCTCGCGCCGTTCGGCATCCGCGTGGTCGCGTTGAACCCGGTGGCCGGCGAGACGCCGCTGCTCAAATCGTTCATGGGCGAGGACACGCCCGAGATGCGCGCGAAATTCCTCTCGACGATTCCGATCGGGCGCTTCTCGCAGCCCGAAGACCTCGGCAACGCCGCGTGCTACCTCTGCAGCGACGAGGCCTCGATGATCACCGGCGTGGCGATGGAAGTCGACGGCGGCCGCTGTATCTGACCCTGTAGGTCACGGCCTTCGTCAGGCGGCTCGTGCCGCCCGGAATCACTGCGCCCGCAACTCGTGGCGGTCGGCCGCGGCCATCAAGTCGGCCGCGAAACCGGGGTCGGATGTGCGAAAGCCCGTTGCGTAGCGACGCAGCGCCTCGGCCTCCTCGACCGGTGTGCGCGGCGTGGCGGCGCGGCGGGCGAACAGGCGATGCAGGGCATCACCCAGTGCAACGGCGGCCTGGGCAGCCCACTGTGCGCCCCGCGGCGCACTGATCGGACGGACTTGGACGGTGGTGACGGCACTCATGTGTTTGAACTCCCCATCGACAGGCCGTGATCGGCCATGGCATGCAGACTAGGGTAACTACGTAGATAACACAACTGAAGATTGTGCATTTGCGATATAAATATTGCGCATGTCAGACGGACCGGCATCCCCCAACTTCCGCACGCTCGACCTGAACCTGCTGCGGGTGTTCGACACCCTGATGGCCGAAGGCAGCCTCACCCGCGCCGCGACCGTGATGTCGCTCACGCAGCCGGCAGCCAGCCATGCGCTGAAGCGCCTGCACGAGGCGCTCGGCGAGGTGCTGTTCGTCCGCACGGCAACCGGTCTGAAGCCGACCGTGCGCGCGCAGGCCCTGTGGCCGCAGGTGCGTTCGGCTCTGTCGTCGTTGCAGCGCGCTCTGGCACCGGCCAGCTTCGACCCGCGCAGCGATGCGGTGAACTTCCGCATCGCCATGGTCGACGCCACGGCGGCGATGCTGATGCCGGCCACCGTGCGCGCGATCGAGTCGGCGCAGGCGCTGGCCAACCTGCGGGTGCTGCCGCTCGCCACGCGCGACCCGCGGGCGCTGCTGGAACGCGGCGACGCCGAACTCGCGATCGGCCACTTTCCCGACGTGATCGCGGCGCTCGTCACCCAGGGCGACGACGCCACCCTGCGCCACCAGCGCCTGTACGACACACGCTACGTCTGCGTGATGCGCCGCGGCCATCCGCTGGCGCGGCGCAAGCTCACACTGGACATCTACTGCGCCGCGCACCACCTGCTGGTGAGTTTTTCAGGGCGGCCGCAGGGTCTCGTCGACCGTGCGCTGGCCGACATCGGCCGGCGGCGGCGCATCGTGCTGACGGTGAACCAGTTCTACACCGCCGGCCGCGTGGTGCGCGAGTCGGATCTGCTGACCGTGCTGCCATCCAGCTTCCTCGAGGCGACGGGCACACGCCCCGACCTGGTCACACGCGAGCTGCCGTTCGACCCCGGCGCTGTGCACGTCGAGATGCTGTGGCACCTGCGCCGCGACAACGATCCGGCGCACCGCTGGTTGCGGGAGGTGATCGCGGGCGCGGCACGCGAGGCGGCCTGAGGCGCACCAAACCCAGGCGTGCAGGCCCCGAGCGCCTCGTCGCCGCCGCTACACCAAGACCGCGGCCATCGCCTGCGCAGTGCGCTCGACGTTGCCGGCATTCAGCCCGGCCACGCACATGCGGCCCGAGCGGATCAGGTACACCGCATGCTCCTCGCGCAGACGATCCACCTGCGCGGCCGTGAGGCCGGTGTAGCTGAACATGCCACGCTGCGTGAGCAGGTAGCCGAAGTCGCGGCCCTTCACGCGCGCGCTGAGCACCGCGTGCAGCGACTTGCGCATCGCCAGGATGCGCTCGCGCATCTGGCCGACTTCGGCCTCCCACTGGGCCCGCAGCTTCGCATCGCCGAGCACCTGCGCCATGATGCCGGCGGCATGGATCGCGGGGCTCGAGTAGATGCGCCGCACCGTGAGCTTGAGCTGGCCGAGCACGAGATCGGCCTCGCGCTTCGTCGGGCAGACCACCGACAGCGCGCCGCAGCGTTCGCCATAGACGCTCATGCTCTTGGAAAACGAGTTGGCGACGATGAAGGCCGCACCGCTGGCCGCCATGGCGCGCACGGCGTAGGCATCCTGCTCGAGCCCGTCGCCGAAACCCTGGTACGCGAGGTCGAGGTAGGGGATCAGCTCGCGGCGCTTGAGCACAGGGATCAGGCGGTCCCACATCGCCGGCGTGAGGTCCACGCCGGTGGGGTTGTGGCAGCAGGCATGCAGCAGCACGATGGTGCGCGCGGGCAGCGCCTCGATCGCGGCGAGCATCGCGTCGAAGGCCACGCCGCCGGTGGCCGCGTCGTAGTAGGGATAGGCCTTCACGGTGAAGCCGCTGCCTTCGAACATCGAGCGGTGGTTGTCCCAGCTCGGGTCGCTGATCCACACCTCGCTCGCGGCAAACCAGCGCTTCAGGAAGTCGGCGCCGACCTTCAGGCCGCCGCTGGAGCCCACCGACTGGATCGTCGCCACCCGACCCGAGGCGATCGCCTCGTGACCTTCGCCGAACAGCAGCGTCTGCACCGCGCGGCGGGCGTCGGCCGCGCCTTCCATCGGCAGGTACGGCTTCGGTCCGCCCGCGGCCAGCATCCGGGCCTCGGCCTCGCGCACGCTCGCCAGCACCGGCAGCTTGCCGTTCTCGTCGAA
>JAEUPI010000216.1 GCA_016790175.1 Burkholderiaceae bacterium
GTTCGTCTACGTCGCCAAGCGCCTGGCCACACACCTGAAGGAGCTGTTGCTCTACCGTCGCGGCGTGCAGGTCACGAGCGGCAATGCGCTCGCCGCGCGGCTCGCGAAATCGGCGTTCGACCTCGGCATCCCGATCTGGACCGACACGCCCGCGGTGCAGCTGATCGACGAGCGTGGCGCCGTGCACGGCGCCGTCGTTCGCCGCTCCGGCGTCGACGTGCGCGTGATCGCGTCGCGCGGCGTGGTGCTGGCCACTGGCGGCTTTGCGCACGATGCGAAGCGCATCGCCGAGGCCTATCCGCATGTGCAGCGCGGCGGCGAGCACCTCTCGCCGGTGCCCGAGCACAACACCGGCGACGGCATCCGCCTGGCCGAAGGCGTGGGTGGCGATTTCCGCACACGCTTCCCGAATGCAGCGGCGTGGATGCCGGTGTCGCGCGTGCCCGGCGGCAGCGCCGATGGCCGCGGCGACGGCGTGTTCGTGCACCTGCTCGACCGCTACAAGCCCGGCATCATCGCGGTCACACGCAAGGGACTCCGCTTCTGCAACGAGAGCGAGTCGTACCACGACGTCGGTGCCGCGATGATCGAAGCCTGCCGCGGCGAGCGCGAGACCGCGGTCTGGCTGATCTGCGACCGCCGCGCGATCGATACCTATGGCCTCGGCTACGTGAAGCCGAGCCCGGTGCCGCGCGGCCGCTTCATCCGCAACGGCTACCTGCTCGAAGGCCGCACGCTGGCCGAGCTGGCGGCGCGCTGCGGCATCGACGCCGCGGGACTGGAGGCGACCGTCGCCGCGTACAACCGCGATGCCGTGAACGGCGACGACCCGGCCTTCGGCCGCGGCCGCACCTCGTTCAACCGCTACCTGGCCGATCCGGCGCGGCAGCCCAACCCCTGCGTGGCGCCGATCGAACATGGGCCTTACTACGCCGTCAAGCTGATCATGGGCGACCTCGGCACCTTCGACGGCCTGACCACCGATGTGGCCGGCCGCGTGTTGCGGACCGATGGCTCCGCCGTCGAGGGGCTCTATGCCGTGGGCAACGACCGCGCCAGCGTGATGGGCGGCAACTATCCCGGCGCCGGCATCACGCTGGGGCCGAACATGGCGTTCGGCTGGCTCACCGCACGGCATATCGCCGGCCTGGCCGGCGTGGTGGGCTCAGCCGGCGTGGCCAGTTCGGCCGGCATGGCCGGCGCCCCAACGACCCTTCTGAACTCCGAGGAGCAACGCCGTGCAGCCTGAATCCATTGCCGGCCTCTCGCCCGACCTCGCCCGCACGCTGGCCGCCAGCGGCAAGGCGCTGATCGATCACCGCATCTACACGATCACGCTGCGCAAGATGCCGGAGTTCCTCGACGTGTTCGACCGCCTCGCGATGCCGATCCTGCTGGCCACGCTGGGGCATCCGCTCGGCTTCTGGGTCAGCCACGTGGGACCGCTGAACCAGTTCGTGCACCTGTGGGGCTACGACAGCCTGGCCGACTATGAAGCCCGCTGCCGCGCGCGCGACGCGCACCCAGGCATGGCCGCCTACATGTCGGCCAGCGCAACGCTGATCACCGCGCAGGAAACGCGGCTGATTCGCCGTGTCGAGCTGCCGAGTCTGAAGAAGGCCGCGGCGTGACGGTGGCGCTGATCACCGGCGGCGCCGACGGCATCGGCTGGGCCACTGCACAGCGCCTGGCCGCCGACGGCTACCGGGTGGCGATCGCCGATCTCGATGGTGACGCGGCATCGCGCAGCGCAGGCGAGCTCGGCGACATGCATCTCGGCCTGCGCTGCGACGTGTCGGTCGAGGCCGACGTGATCGCCTGCGTGCGGGCGGTGCTCGAACGCTTCGAACGGCTCGACGTGCTGGTCAACAACGCCGGCATCGGCGAGCAGGCGCGTGCCACGCTCGACCAGGCGGTGGATGCCTTCGACCGCGTGCTCGATGTGCACCTGCGCGGCACCTTCCTGATGAGCCGCGAGGCGGCGCGCGCCATGCTGGCTCATGATGGCGGCGCGATCGTGAACGTGGCGTCGATTGCCGGCCGCGCCGGCATTCCGAAGCGCAACGCCTATGGTGCGGCCAAGGCCGGCATCGAGGCGATGACGCGCGCCATGGCCTGCGAGTGGGCGCGCCAGGGTTTGCGCGTCAACGCTGTGGCGCCCGGCTACGTGCGCACGCCGCTGGTGGACAAGCTGGTGCAGCAGGGCATGCTCGACGAGGCCGCGATCGCCGCACGCACGCCGCTCGGCCGGCTGGCGGTGCCGGCCGAGATCGCCGAGGCGATCGCGTTCCTGGCCTCGCCGCGCGCGAGCTACGTCACCGGTGCGACGCTCGCCGTCGACGGCGGCTGGATCGCGTTCGGCGCGACCGAGGCATCGCTCTTGCCACCGACCTGACGCGCTCGCGCCACGGCGTCGCGCGCTGCGAGATACGCGAACACCAGCCCGGGCCCGATCGTGATGCCCGGCGCGGGGTACACGCCGCCCATGATCGACTGCATGTCGTTGCCGCAGGCATAGAGGCCGGGGATCACTCGGCCTTGCCCGTCGAGCGTGCGCGCGTGGTCGTCGGTGGCGAAACCGGCTGCCGCGCCGATGTCGCCCGGATAGAGCTTCACTGCATAGAACGGCGCGCGCTCGATCGGCCCGAGCGTGGGGTTCGGGCCCGTCCAGGTGGCGTCTCCGTTGGCGCGCTGGTAGGCGGTGGTGCCGCGCGCGAACTGGGTGTCGACGCCGGTGCGTGCGTACTCGTTCATCGCCCACACGGTCTGTCGCAGGTTGGCCGCGTCGAGCTTCAGCTGCGCCGCCAGCTCGTCGAGCGTCGCGCCGCGCGTGAGGTAGCCGTCGGCGAGGTAGGTCTGCAGCCGCCGCTCGTGCGGCCGCACCTGGCCCAGGCCGTACTTCCACAGGCCATCGGCATCGGTGATCAGGTACGCCGGGATGCACGGCGACTCGCGGTGCGCGGCCTGCATGGCCAGGCCGAACAGGTGGTACGAGGTGCTCTCGTTGACGAAGCGCCGTCCGGCCTGGTTGACGATCACGGTGCCGGGCTTGGCGCGGTCGAACACGAAATGCGGGAACACCGCCACGCTGCCGTCCGCGCGCCGGCGGTGCGACGCCGGCGCCCAGTACGCCGGGCTCAGCGCACCTGGTGCATACACCGCGCCGACCGCCTCGGCCAGCTCATGAGCCCCGCCAGTGTGGCCTGGTGCGCCGACGCACCACGCATCAGGAACGCCGGGCAGCATCTGCGCGCGCCGCTGCGCGTGCCGGTTGAAGCCGCCGCTGGCGAGCACGACGCCACCCTTGACGACGACGCGCCGCGTGGTGCCGCGCTGCTCCAGCGTGAGCGCCGACACGCCGTTCGCGTCGCGATGCAAGGCGGTGGCGCGCGTGTCGGTCAGCACCGAAGCGCCCTGCTCCCGCAGTGTGAGCAGCAGGCGAGCGATCAGCGCCTGGCCCATCAGCAGCCGCGTGCCGCGGCCATGGCGCAGCCGGTCGATCGCATGGCGCAGCACGATGCGCACCACATAGGCGAAGGACTTTGCGCTCTTGTTCCAGCCCAGCAGGTGCGGTATATCGTCGCGATCGACCGCCATGCCGCCCAGCACGGTGAACTCGGGCAGTGGCGGGCGCAGCAGCGCCAGCCAGTCGCCCAGCAGGCGCCCATCGAACGGCAGCGGCTCGAGCGCGCGCCCGCACAGCGTGCTGCCCGGCAGCTCCGACAGGTAGTCGGGATGGAACGGCCGCACGCGGTACTTCAGATGGGTGTGTCGCTCGACGCTGGCCACCGCCTCGGCGCCATGGCGCAGGAACGCGGCGCGCAACGCCGGATCGGCGCGGTCGCCCACGGCGGCATCGAGGAACGTGCGCGCCGCCTCGGCGGTGTCGTCGGCGTTCACCTGCGACGCCAGGTGCGTCAGCGGGATCCATGTGGTGCCGGCCGACCAGGCCGTGGTGCCGCCGACGAATGCGGTGGACTCGATCACCAGCACGCGCGCGCCGTCGATGCCGGCAAACGCGGCGGCCGACAGCCCGGCGCCGCCGGCACCAAGCACCACGAGATCGAAGGCCTCGCCGTCGCGCAGGTCGGCCAGGGTCTGCCGCATGGGCTGCTGCCGCTGCCGCGGCCCGAGAACTGAAAAGTGGAATTGTATTCCAGTATCTGCCGGATGCGAATTCGGAAGCCGGCGGCCGTTGCCGCTGCGCCGACCGGGTGCCGCGGTGCGGGTAATCCTCAGGGCGCGCGGAGCGGATGGCTCGCTACACTGAATTAATTGACCGACCGGACAGTTAATTCTGCAGTCGCTTGGCCGTCCGCCGACCGCGAAGACACCGCCGGCCCATCACCCCGACGCCAGCAGGAGCGTGAGCATGGATCTTCAGGGCCCCGTCACCCGCCAGGCCGCCGCCGACGAACGGCTGAGCACCGCCGCCGCTGCGCCCGGCAGCAACGGCTTCGCGCCGCAGACCGACGACGGCACGCTGCTCAAGCCTGTGTACGGCCCCGACGACGTGGCGCACATGGATTACGCACGCGACCTCGGCGATCCGGGCCAGTTCCCGTACACCCGCGGCTATCACGCCGCCGGCTACCGCAGCCGCATGTGGACGCAGCGCATGACGGCCGGCCTCGGCAGCTCGAGCGACGCCAACCAGGTGCTCAAGCAATACCACGCGATGGGTCAGCGCGGCGGCATCTGCGTGATCAGCGACCGCGTGTTCTCCTCCTGCATCGACCCCGACCATCCGATGGGCCGCAAGGAGGCCGGCGTGCTCGGCTGGCCCGGTTGTTCGCTGCTCGAGTTCGAGGAACTGATGCGCGACATCCCGCTCACCGGCCAGTCGATCACCCTGCTCGGCTCGTGTGCACCGTCGTCGCTGCGGCTGGCCTACGTGGTGGCGCTGGCCGACAAGCGCGGCATCGACCCTCGCCAGGTGCATGGCGGCGTGATCGAGTCGCCGTTCGAGAACTACCTCGGCCAGACCGATCCGCAGCCGTTCGACATCAACCTCAAGTTGTGTCTCGACTGCTTCGAATACGTGGCGCGGCGCGGCCTGAAGATGCGCTGCAACGTCAACAGCCAGCACTTCCAGGAATCGGGCGGCAACAACGCACAGGCACTCGCACTCGAACTGTCGATGCTCAAGGAGATCTACGGTCGCCTGATCCGCGAGCGCGGCCTCGAGTTCGACGACGTGGCCGGCATCCCCTACGAGCTGCTGTCGATCGGCACCCGCTTCTTCGAGGAGGTTGCCAAGGTGCGCGCGCTGCGCCGCATGTATGCGCGCATGGCGCGCGATGAATTCAAGGCGAAGAAGGAGAAGTCGCTGCAGCTGCTGATCGCCACGCATACCTCGGGCCGCACGATGACCTACCAGCAGCCGCTGAACAACGTGGTGCGCTGCGCGATCCAGACCCTCGCCGCCGCGGTGGGCGGCTGCACCGCGATCGACAACGCCACGCTCGACAACGCGCACGCCGAGCCGTCGGCCTTCGCGGCGCGCATGTCGCTGAACACCCAGCACATCGTGGCCTACGAATCCGGCGCCGCCGACGTGGTCGATCCGCTCGCCGGCTCGTACTACGTGGAGTCGCTCACCAACGACGTCGAGGCCAAGGCCCAGGCCATCCTCGCCGAGATCGACGGCCTGGGCGGCATGGTGGCCGCGCTGAAGGCGGGCTACATCCAGAACATGCTGTCCCAGGAGGCGGCCCTGAAGTACCAGCGCGTCGACCGCAAGGAGCGGCTGGTGGTCGGCGTCAACCACCTGGTGGTGCCGCCAGAGGAAGAGGACTTCCAGCTTCCGGTGCAGGAAGTGCACCTCGGCGACTCCGAGAGCATCGCGCGCCGGATGGAGGCCTGGAAGCCCACGCGCGACCAGGCGGCGCTGTCGGCCACGTTGTCGCAGCTGCATGCCGACGCGAAGAAGGGTGACCGCTTCAACCTGATGCCCTCGATCGTCGAGGCGGTGAAGGCCTATGCCACCGCGGGCGAGGTGTTCGGCGTGATCCGCATGGGCCGCGGGCTGAGCTACGACCCGTTCAACATGGTCCAGTGCCAGGTGCCGCTGCACTGACGAGGAGCCCGCATGAGCAACGCCCTCAAGGTCATCGTCACGATGATCGGCCTCGACGGCCACACCACAGGCGGCGAGGTGGTGTCGATGATCCTGCGCGACGCCGGCATCGAGGTCGTCTACCTCGGCGTGAATCAGACGCCCGAGATGATCGTGCGCGCCGCGATGCAGGAAGACGTCGACGCCATCGGCATCAGCTCGCACGCCGCCAACTACAGCCAGATCGAGGAGCTGGTGCAACTGCTGCGCGAGCGCGGCATGGGCGACGTGCCGGTCATCTGCGGCGGCAACATCCCTCGCCACACCGCCGACCAGCTGCTCGCCAAGGGCGTGGCGGCGGTGGTGCTGCCGGGTGCACCGAGCGAGCAGATCGTGCAGACCGTGCGCACCCACGCCCGCCGCCGGGCGGCCTGAACGCCACGGCCATGAACGGCGCCGAGCTCGAGGCCCAGGTCGCCGCACTGGCCGCCGGCGACGTGCGCACCGCGGCGCGGCTGATCAGCCGCATCGAACGCGGCGACGACACGCTGGTGCCGCTGCTGCAGGCGCTCTACCGTCGCGGTGGCCACGCGCAGGTGATCGGCGTCACCGGGCCGCCGGGTGCCGGCAAGAGCACGCTGGTCAGCCGTCTCGTCGCGCACTGGCGTGCGCAGGGCCGGCGCGTGGCGGTGCTGGCGGTCGATCCGTCGAGCCCGTTCACCGGCGGCGCGGTGCTGGGCGACCGGGTGCGCATGGCCGAGCATGCCTGCGACGACGGCGTGTTCATCCGCAGCATGGCCTCGCGCAGCCATCTCGGCGGCCTGGCGCGCGCCACCGGCGACGCGCTGGTGGTGCTCGAGGCGATGCCGTGGGACGTGGTGGTGGTCGAGACCGTGGGCGTCGGCCAGAACGAGACCGAGATCATGCGCCACGCACCGGTGGTGATGCTGGTACAGACGCCGATGGGTGGCGACGACGTGCAGGCCGCCAAGGCCGGCATCACCGAGATCGGCGACCTGTTCGTCGTGAACAAGGCCGATCATCCGCAGGCCGACGCCACCGTGCGCCAGCTGCTCGACATGATCGCGCTGGCGCAGCGGCTGCACCCCGATCGCGGTTGGCAACCACCGGTGCTGAAGACCCAGGCCGTCGAGGGCGGTGGCATCGCCGAGCTGGTCGCCGCCATCGAGCGATGTTTCGCGCACTTCGCATCGCATCCTGCCGACAGCGAACGCCGTTGCAGCGCGCGATTGCGGCACCGCGTGGGCGAGGTGCTGCGCGAACTGCTCGACCGGCGACTGCGCGCCGGCAACGACCCCGGCATCGAGCCGATGCTGCCTGCGTTGCGGCGGCGAGAGAGCGATCCGTACACCGTGGCCTCGTTGCTGCTCGAGCGCATCGGTTGACGCGCCACCGACCATGGCCCGATTGAAATCAAGCCAGTTCGACGACATCCGCGCGTCGATCCTCGACGCCGCGGCGCAGCTGTTCGCCACGCAGGGCTTTCGCAACACCAACATCGTCGACATCGGGCAGGCGTGCCACGCGTCGAAGTCGCGCATGTACCACTACTTCACCTCGAAGGAGGCGATGCTCGACGAGATGCTGGTGCAGCACGTGGCCGTGCTGGTGGAGCAGGCGGTGCCGGTGGCCACCGGGTCGGTCGATCCGCGTGAGCGCCTGCGCGCATTCTTCCTGCTGCACCTGCGGTACTACTACGAGGCCCGCGATCGCCACACCGTGCTGGTGGAAGACGCCGATCACCTGAGCGCCGACGCGCGAGCCGAGGTGCGCCGCCTGGAGCAGAAGCTCGTGGGCCTGCTCGAACGGCTGCTGCACGAGATCAACCCGTCGCGCTTCGCCGACCGGCCGAGCGCCGCCGCGCACGCGATGCTGGTGTACGGCATGCTGAACTGGACCTACACCTGGTATCGGCCGAGCGGCCGGCTGAGCCTGGACGCACTCGCCGACCAGGCCACGCAGCTGTGCCTGCACGGCGTCGATATTCCAACGAGGAAGCCACGATGACCATCGCCTTGCACGAACCGCATGCCGAGGACTTCATGAGCCTGGACGAGCTGCATGCGGTGCAGGACCGCAAGCTCCAGGCGCTCGGCCGGCGGCTGGCCGAATCGCCCGAGTGGTGCGAGCACTTGAGGAAGGCCGGGCTGAAGCCCGCCGACCTGCGCGACCGCGCCTCGCTGTCGGCGATGCCCACGCTCGAGAAGGCCGACCTGCGCGCGCGCTACCCGTTCCCGTTGCTCACCGTGCCGGTGGAGCAGGTGGCGCGCTTCTGCGCCACCTCGGGCACCACCGGGTTGCCGGTGATGTTCGGCTTCACCCGCCACGATTGGGAGGTGACGCTGGTGAAGCAGCTCGCGCGCATCTACCGCACCGTGGGCGTGCGGCCCGACGACCGCGTCTACCAGGGCTACGGCTACGGCCTGTGGATCGGCGGCCCCTCGATGGACGTGGCGCTGAATGCCTATGGCGCGGTGAACTTCCCGGTCGGCCCCGGCCGCGCCGACCTGATGGTGCGCTGGCTCGCCGACCATGGCTACACCGTGACCACGATGTCGCCGCTGTGGCTGATGACGCTGCTCACCGCGGCCCGCAAGGCCGGCTTCGACCCGGCCACGCAGTGGAAACTGCGCGTGGGCCTGTTCGGCGGGCAGTCGGTATCGGCCACCTTCCGCGCCGAGATCGAGTCGCAGATGCCACCGGGCTTCATGGCCCACAACATCTACGGCACCACCGAGGCCGGCGGGCCGATCCTGTCGATCTCGTGCCCGCACTCGCATGCGCACGACCAGATGCACCTGATCAACGAAGACAGCGTGCTCACCGAGATCGTCGACCCCAAGACATTGCAGCCC
>JAEUPI010000222.1 GCA_016790175.1 Burkholderiaceae bacterium
CAACGCCGACCAGGCCGCGCAGCTGGTGAACAACCGCGTCAAGCAGGCCGAGACCAGGCTGCCCCAGGAGGTGCGGCGCCAGGGCGTGACGGTGGAAAAAGGCTCGTCGGCCTTCCTGCAGGTGCTGGCCTTCTACTCCGACGACGGCAGTCAGACCGATCTCGCGATCAGCAACTACGTGACGCTGAATCTGCTCGACGCCTTCAAGCGCGTGCCCGGCACCACCAACGTGCAGATCTTCGGCGCCAAGGACTATGCGATGCGCATCTGGCTCAAGCCCGACCGTCTCGCGCAGCTCAAGCTCACCACCGGCGATGTCGCACGCGCGATCAACGAGCAGAACGCGCAGTTCGCCGCCGGCAAGGTGGGCCAGGCACCCACCGGCGGCGCGCAGGAGATGGTCTACACCATCACCACGCAAGGGCGCCTCGCCGAGCCCAAGCAGTTCGAGGAGATCATCGTCCGCGCCAACCCCGACGGCAGCACGCTGCGGCTGAAGGACGTGGCGCGCGTGGAGCTGGGCTCGAAGGACTACGACTTCATCGGCCGCATCAACGGCAAAGCGGCCACGCTGGTGGGCGTGTTCCTGCAGCCGGGCGCCAACGCGCTCAGCGTGGCGCAGGAGGTCGAGCGCACGGTCGCCGTGCTCGCCAAGGGTTTCCCGAGAGGCATCACGTACTCGATCCCCTACGACACCACGCGCTTCGTGAAGGTGTCGATCGAAGAGGTCGCCAAGACGCTGGCCGAGGCGATGGTCCTGGTGATCCTGGTTGTGTATCTCTTCCTGCAGAACTGGCGGGCCACGTTCATTCCGGTGGTCGCGGTGCCGGTGTCGCTGATCGGCACGATGGCCGGGCTGCTGGTGCTCGGCTACTCGATCAACACACTCACGCTGTTCGGCATGGTGCTGGCGATCGGCATCGTGGTCGACGATGCGATCGTGGTGCTCGAGAACGTCGAACGCATCATGCACGAGGAGAAGATGGCCGCGCGCGAGGCAGCGATCAAGGCGATGCGCGAGGTCTCGGGGCCGGTGATCGCGATCGTGCTGGTGCTGTGCGCGGTGTTCGTGCCGATCGCCTTCCTCGGCGGTCTCACCGGCGAGCTGTATCGCCAGTTCGCGGTGACGATCTCGATCGCGGTGGTGATCTCGGGCATCGTGGCGCTCACGCTCACGCCGAGCCTGTGCGTGCTGATCCTCAAACACGAGCACAAGAATCCGGGGCGCATCTTCTCTGCCTTCAACCGCTGGTTCGCCCGCATCACCCACCACTACGTCGGCGGCGTCGGCTTCATGGTGCGGCGCGCCGGCATCGGCCTGCTGCTGTTCGGCGGCATGGTGGCGCTGGCGGCGGGGCTCTGGCGCATCACGCCGGGCTCGCTGGTGCCCGACGAGGACCAGGGCTTCTACATCGCGGCGGTGATCCTGCCCGACGGCGCGTCGCTGCAGCGCACCGACGCCGTGGTCGGTGAGGTGATCGGCGCCATCAAGTCCAACCCCTACAACCTCGACGTCGTGGCCTTCACCGGCTTCGACTTCCTCGGCGGCGGCTACCGCAACAACGCCGCCACCATCTTCGTCACGCAGACCCATTGGGACGAGCGGCCCGTGCCGGTGCAGGCGCTGGTGGGCGACCTCTTCATGAAGACCGGCCACATCAAGGAGGCCATGGTGTTCGGCTTCAACCCGCCGCCGATCTTCGGCCTCGGCACCGCGGGCGGCTTCGAGCTCTACATCCAGAACCGCGGCGAAGGCGGTGCCAAGCGGCTGGCCGAGGTGTCGCAGGCGTTCATGGGTGCGGCCTCGCAGAGCAAGCTGCTGGGCGGCGTGCAGACGCTGTGGCGCGCCAACACGCCGCAGCTCTACGTCGACGTCGACCGCGAGCGTGCCAAGGCGCTGGGCGTGCCGGTCGACGAACTGTTCAACACCTTGTCGGCCACGCTCGGCAGCTATTACGTCAACGACTTCAACAAGTACGGCCGCACCTGGCAGGTGCTGATGTCGGCCGAAGCCGGTTATCGCAAGAGTCCCGACGACATCGGCCGCATGTGGGTGCGGTCGTCTTCGGGCGAGATGGTGCCGGTGTCGGCGCTGGCCCGGGTGCGGTACTCGTCGGGCCCCGAGATGCTCGACCGCTTCAACAACCTGCCGGCGGTGAAGATGTTCGGCCAGGGTGCGCCGGGTGTCAGCTCGGGCCAGGCCATCGCCGAGGTCGAGCGCATTGCGCGCGAGGTGCTGCCGCCGGACTTCAGCTTCGACTGGGGCGGCGCGTCGTACCAGGAGAAGCGCAGCTCGGGCACCTCGGGCCTGGCGCTGCTGCTGGGCGCGCTGATGGTGTTCCTGATCCTCTCGGCGCAGTACGAGCGCTGGTCGCTGCCGCTCTCCGTAATGCTGGCGCTGCCCTTCGGCACCTTCGGCGCACTCGCCGCGGTGTGGCTGCGCGGCATGACCAACGACGTGTATTTCCAGATCGGCCTGGTCACGCTGCTGGGCCTGGCCGCCAAGAACGCGATCCTGATCGTCGAGTACGCGTCGCTCAAAGTGAGCGAGGGCATGAGCGCATCGGCCGCGGCGCTCGAGGCGGCGCGATTGCGCTTCCGGCCGATCATCATGACCTCGCTGGCATTCATCCTCGGCGTGCTGCCGCTGGCGTTTTCCAGCGGCGCGGGCGCCGCGGCGCGGCGATCGGTGGGCACCGGCGTGATGGGCGGCATGCTGGCGGCCACCTTCCTCGCCATCTTCTTCGTGCCGATGTTCTTCAAGATCATCACGGCACGCAAACTGCGCGAGCCGCGCAGCACCGCCGAGATCGAAGAGGAGGCCCGGCA
>JAEUPI010000224.1 GCA_016790175.1 Burkholderiaceae bacterium
GCACGTGTGGCCGGACTAGTACTGCTGAACCCCTGGGTGCGCAGCAAGCAGTCGCAGGCGCGCACCGTGGTTCGCCACTACTACCTGTCGCGCCTAGCCAGCAAGGCGTTCTGGCGCAAGCTGCTGCGGGGCGAGGTTGCCCTCAGCGCGCTGCGAGAACTGCTGTTGAACGTGCGCCGCGCTCGAGACGGAAAGGCCGCCGCAGCCGAGAATCCCGACGTCGCTGATTGCGACTTTGTCGGCCGGATGGCCGCGGCTTGGCGCGCCTTCCAGGGGCCGGTGCTGCTTGTGCTTAGCGGCGAAGACTACACCGCGCGCGAGTTCGTCGAAGTCACGGCCAGCGACACGCGCTGGTCGGGCTTGCTGGGGCGAGCTGACGTGCAACGGCTGGACATCGCGCACGCCGACCACACCTTCTCAGCGACCGTGCACCGCGAGGCGCTCGAGCGCGCCAGCATCGAGTGGCTAGCGCGACAGGGTTGGACTGCGCCCGCGCCGCAGCAGGAGCCGGTGGAATGACGAGCGGACCGCGCCGCGTGCTGATGGTGGCGTACCACTTCCCTCCGCTCACCGGAAGCAGCGGCATCCAGCGTACGCTGCGCTTTGTGCAGCACTTGCCAGCGCTCGGCTGGCAGCCCATCGTGCTGACTGCGTCGCCGCGCGCATACGAACGGACCAGCCACGATCTCGACAGCGACGTGCCTCCGGACACCGTGGTTTGCCGTGCTTTCGCGCTCGACACCGCGCGCCATCTCTCGCTCGCCGGCCGCTACGCGCAAGCGCTGGCGCGGCCTGACCGCTGGATGAGCTGGCGCTTCGACGCCGTGCGCCAGGGACTGGCCCTGGTGCGACGCTACCGTCCTCAGGTGATCTGGAGCACCTACCCCATTGCGACCGCGCACGTGATCGGCGCCGCACTGCATCGCGCCAGCTGCTTGCCTTGGGTCGCCGACTTTCGCGATCCGATGGCGCAAGAGGGCTACCCCGCCGACCCGCTGACCTGGAAGTCTTACGACCGCATCGAGCGCCACGCGATCCTCAACGCTGCCGCCAGCACGTTCACGACGCCCGGCGCCGCCGCCGAGTACCGGCGTCGGTACCCGCAGGCCGCCTCCCGCATCGATGTGCTGGAAAACGGCTTCGACGAGGCCAGCTTTGCCAGCGCCGACCCGGTTGCGATTGCCGCCCAAGGACCGCTGAATCCGGGCGCAGTCACGCTTGTGCACAGCGGCATCGTCTATCCCAGCGAACGCGACCCCACGCAACTCATGGTTGCGCTGCGCCGCATGCACGACACCGGCACCATCGCGCCCGGGTCGTTGAAGCTGCGCTTTCGAGCCTCGGTAGCCGACGACCTGATCAACCGCCTGGCCACCGAACGGGGCGTTCAGGCCTATGTCGAAACGCTCCCCTCGATACCTTATCGCCAGGCGCTGGAAGAAATGCTTCGTGCCGACGGCCTGTTGGTGCTGCAGGCCAACAACTGCAACGAGCAGATTCCGGCCAAGGTCTACGAGTACATCCGGGCCCGCAGGCCGACACTCGGGCTCGCGGACCCGGCGGGCGATACGGCCAGCGTGTTGCGCAACGCCGGCTACACCCACCTCGCCCCGCTGGAATCGGCAGACGCCATTGCGCTCGCCTTCACGGCGTTCCTCAGCGACCTTCGCGCAGGCCGAGCGCCGCTGCCGGACACCGCGGCGTTGCGTGGTGCCTCGCGCCTGGCACGCAGCGAGGCGTTTGCTCGGCTGCTCGAGCGCGTGACAACTCAGTAGCCAAAGCGCGCCTTGCGCGCCACCGGCGCCAGCGTGCGCGTGGCGTAGTCAATGCCGCTGAAGGCCGCATATTCGGCCAACGTTCGCTCGCGGCCGAGTCCGTAGGCGCCCAGTCCGCCGCCACCGTCAATCAGCGCAGCCAGACGCTCACGCGCGTGGGCTTCCAGTTGCGCCGAACGCACCGCACGCTGCTCGTCGTGGTGCGGCGACCAGTGCATTGCGCGGGGCTGTGTACCCGGCACCGTGTACAGGTGGTAAAGCGGCATCCCGGGAATGTGGCGAATGTCCCAGCCATGCGTCCAAGCTCGCAGTGCAAAGGCCTGCTCCTCGCCATGAAAGTACATCCGAGGGTCGTACGGCACCTCCGCGACCAGACCGCCCGGTGCAAACAGGCAGCCGCCGGCCACATGAAATCCGGGTACCGGCTCGTCGGTCTCGACGGCGACCCCTTCGAACATGAGCACCGGGTTGTCGGTCGCGAACTGGCTGTCTCCGCGCACCACCGACGCGAGCACACGGTGAGTCACCGGCTGGCCCACGGGATGGCCGTCGCGCATCGTGAACGGATTGGGGTAGCAGGTCAGGATCGATCGCGGATTCGCCTCCGCACACCGCCGAGCCCATCGGATGAGCCGCTCGTCCCACCCCGGCTCGAACCACATGTGCGAGTCGATCTGCAGGTACCACTCCTCACCTTGATACAGCGCCATCGCCAGCGCGCGCGCCCAGCAGGGTCCGCGCGATTCCAGCGCGGGCACACGCGTGAACCGCAAGTGAACGCGAGACCATTCGTCCAGCGGCCGATAGCCCGCTTCAGGCGCCTCCTGCTCGACGATGCCTAAGTAGACCCGCGACGGGTCCGCCGCCTGCGACCGCGCGCTTGACAGTGTGAACGGGAGCATCGGATCGCAATACGACGCGATGCTGACGAAGATGCGATCGGTTCCGCTCATCGCGGCCTGTACGCCACCTCGCGCGAGTGATCCACGAGGCGCAGGCGGCAATGCCGCACGAAGCCCTGTCCGTCGTGGTCGCGCAGCGGCAGCGCACCCTCGTTGACGCGACGCGCCAGTTCGTCGATCGACAGCGCCGAAGGCTGGTAGCCGCGCAACAGCGCCAACGTGATCGCGCGCGTATTGTCCCAGGCCCACAAGTCGTGCCAGTGAAGATCGCGTTCGCTCCATACCGACCGATGCACGTTTGTCACCGCATCGTCCAGCGCGCCCTGAATCACGAATTCCGGCATCAGCAACACGATCCAGGCACAGCGATACACCATCGCGTTGAGCAGGTCCTGCCCGGCACTCTTGGGCATCGTCTGCAGCACATCGCCGGCCACGACGACGTCGAAGGTCTCGTCCGGGTTGTCGCGCCACCAACTGGCCGCGTCGGCCAGTTCCACCCGGTGATACAGGCTGCGCAGATCGAAGCGGTTCACGTAGCTGCCGTTCACCTCCACTGCGGTGCGCTCGCAATCGGGCACCGCTCGGGCCAGAAGCCGGCCGTACTTGCCGGCCCCGGCCCCGATGTCGAGCGAGATCTCGGGCGCCATCCAGCCGAAGAGCGATTCGACGACGTTGTCGAAGACGGGGAATGAGCCGGACATGGCGGCCGCGATTCTATCGACGCGCACATGCGCGGCGGGCCGTCCGGCCGCCCGCGCCCGCCGGATTTGCGAGCATGATTCGAGCATGAGGGAACGCGCAAAGTCGGTACTCAAGGGCTGGAAACAGGTGTTGAAGGCGCAGCGCGCGCAATGGCGCGCTGCCTGGGCGCGGCGGTTTCTCAGCTACGGGCGGCCCGAACTCCTGACGGCATTGCGCGACCTGGGCGTCGGCCCCGGGAGCTGCGTGATGTTGCACAGCGCCTTCTCCAGCGCCAACGGCTTTCGGGGCACGATCCCGGACTTGATCGATACGTTCCTCGAGGCGGTGGGGCCTCAGGGCCATCTGATGATGGTGTCGCTGCCCTACCGCACGGCATCGCTGGACTGGTTGCAGAGCGGCCGCCAGTTCGACGTGCGCAGAACGCCGTCGATGATGGGCATGGTGTCGGAAGTGTTCCGCCGTCGCGAGGGCGTGCTGCGGAGCCTGCACCCGACACACCCTATCCTGGTGCATGGCCCGCGCGCCGAGGAAATCATCGCCGGGCATCCCGAGTGCCTTCACCCATGCGGCCCAGGCACACCGTTCGACTGGCTGTTGAAGCTCGACGGACGCTCGGTGTTCTTCAACGTGCCGATCGACATGTTCACGTTCTTCCATTACCTGGAGCATCACGTCAGCCCGCAGCTGCCGTTCCCGCTGTACACCGAAGAGCCGTTCGATGCGCCGGTGGTCGACACCGAGGGCCGGCCCCGATCGGTGCGCACCTACGCATTCGCACGCGACGCGATCCGGCGCCGCCAGCCCGAGCGGCTGTACGACGAACTGCGCTCGCGCGGCCTGGTGACGCAGGTGCGCATCGGCGCGTCGGAGCTGTTGGCCGTGCGAGTACGCGACGCCCTAGCCTGCACCAACGACCTGCAGCGCCAGGGCCGGCTCTTCTACGACATGTCGCCGGCCTGACGGACCGGCAACTTTTTCACGCCGAGTTGGCCGAACCCCACGAGACAGGGGATCCGCGCATGCGGACTTGGGATGATGCCGTGACGGCACTTCCGCTAACCTCTCTGCGTGCAGCCTGCCCCCAGTGCCACCACCACCCCTCCGCTGGCGTCGAGCGCGCCGTTTGGCGGGCGCTGGGTGCTCGTCACCGGCGCCTCGTCCGGGTTGGGCCGCGCCATCGCCATCGAGCTTTCGGCGCAGGGCGCCGGTGTGGCGTTGTGTGGGCGCGACGCGGCCCGCCTGGCCGAAACCGCTGCGGCACTGGGAGGCGGGTCACATCGCATGCTTCCGCTGGATCTGACGCAGCACGCGGCGCTGGTGCCCGCGGTGCAGCAATTGCGCGCCGACGTCGGGCCGTTGTATGGCCTGTGCCATGCCGCCGGTGTCGTGCAGACGCGGCCGCTGGCCTCGACCGGTGTCGACGCCGTACGCGCGCAGATGGACGTCAACCTCTACGCCGGGCTGGAACTGGCACGTGCGGTGTGCCGCCGCGACGTGATGGATCCCACCGGTGGCAGCCTGCTCTTCCTTTCTTCGGTGTATGGCCGCGCCGGCATGGCCGGCCAGGTGGGTTACAGCGCCACCAAGGGTGCGCTCGTTGCCGCAGTGCGGGCGTTGGCCGTGGAACTCGCCCGCCGCAACATCCGCGCCAATTGCCTGTCGCCCGGGCTCGTGATGACCGCCATGACCGAGCAGTCGCTCGGTCTGCTGTCCGCAGCGCATGTCGAGCAACTCAAGGCGGCACACCCGCTGGGGCCCGGTCAGCCGGCCGACGTGGCGCACGCGGCTGCGTTTCTGCTGTCCCCCCTGTCGCGCTGGGTCACCGGGGTCGATTTGCCGGTCGACGGCGGCTACACGGCCCAATAGCGCTCAGCAAAACCGCCCTCCTTTCACTTCACAATGCGGAGCCCCCCCATGAACACGCAAGATGCCCTGAGCTGGATCGCCGAGGTCTTCGAGGAATCGATCGACCGCGTCAAGCCCGGCACCACGCGGCAGGCGATCGCCGGATGGGATTCGCTGGGCACGCTGTCGCTGATTGCGGCGCTGGACGAGCGATTCAACATCCATTTGAGCGAACAGGAGATCGAGGCCATGGCCAAGGTCGACGACATCCTGGCCCTGCTGAAGCGCGAAGGCGCGCTGGCCGAGGCCTGAGCCGGGCCATGCGCTTCCTGCTGGTCGACCACATCGACGAGCTGGAGCCGGGCCGTCGCGTGCTGGCGCGCAGCACGGTGCGGCAAGACCTGGCGCTCTTTGAGGACCACTTTCCCGGCTTTCCGGTGATGCCCGGCGTGCTGCTCACCGAGATGATGGGCCAGGCTGCAGCCAAGGCGCTCGACGCCGAGCGCCAGCCGCGCGGCAAGGCCTTGCTCGCGAAGATCCTGTCGGCCAGCTTTCGCGATTGGGTACGCCCCGGCGACGAATGCATCCTGCGCGGCACGATCTCGGCCAACGAGGCCCGCTACGCAAATGCCGACTGCGAACTCGAGGTGCGCGGGCGGGTCGTCGCGCAGTGCAGGCTGATGTTCACGTTCATGCCCGTCGAGAAATTTGCGCCCAGCTTTCGCGATGCGCAGCTCGACGCCTTTCTCGCCAAGAGCGGCGAACCGAAATGAGCGAATCCTTTCAGCTCGGCGGCCGCACGGTACTCGTCACCGGTGGCACGCGTGGCATCGGGCGCGCGATATCACTCGAGCTGGCGCGCGCCGGTGCCGCCGTGGTGGCCAACTACGCGCGCAACGACGCCGCTGCGCAATCGCTGGCCGATGTGGCCACGGCCGAATCGCTCACGCTCGAAACACTGCGTGCTGACCTCGCGATGCCCAAGGGCATGGAAACCGTACAGGAGCGTCTGGCCACGCTGCCCGCGGGCAGCCTGTCGATCGTGCATGCGGCGGCGAGCGGCGTGCACCGCCCGTTCGATCAGCTGACGCTTCGGCACTGGGACTTCACGCTCGGCCTGAACGTGCGCGCCTTCTTCGAGCTGATGCAGAAGCTGCGCCCAGCGCTGGGTGATGGGTCGGCCGTCGTCGCGATGTCTTCCGCCGGCGCCGTGCGCGCCGTGCCCGCCTACGCCGCGATCGGCAGTTCAAAGGGTGCGTTGGAAGCGTTGTGCCGCCACCTCGCCGCGGAATTGGCCCCACAGGGCATCCGCGTGAACATCGTGTCGCCCGGCAGCGTGATGACCGAGGCCTGGGACAGTTTTCCCGACAAAGAGCGGCGGGCCGCCGAGGCCGTTGCGCGCACGCCGCTCGGCCGCCTGGTCACGCCGGCAGAGGTGGCCAGCCTGGTGCGCTTTCTCGTCAGCCCGGCCTCCAGTGGCATCGTGGGTCAGACGCTGGTAATCGACGGCGGCGCCCGCATCGTCGACTGACCCGACCGCCCACCGCACGGAGGCCGCCATGAGCCGCTCCTCGATCGATGGTTTTCGCATCGCCGGTGTCGCCACCTGCCTGCCGCCCCGGAGTGCCGACAATCTCGATCCCGCACTCGGTTTCGACCCCGAAGAGGTGCGCAAGGTCGTGGCAATGGCCGGCGTGCGCCAAAGAAAGGTAGTCGACGACGGCGTCACAGCGGCCGATCTCAGCTTCGAGGCCGCCGAGGCGCTGCTGCAACGGCTGGGCTGGGCGCGTGAGTCGGTCACCGGGCTGATCTTCGTGACGCAAAGCCCCGACTACTTTCTGCCCAGCAATGCCTGCATGCTGCACCGCTGGCTTGGCCTGACCGATCAATGTGCAGCGTTCGACGTCGGCCTCGGCTGCTCAGGCTATCCCTATGGGTTGTACCTCGCCGCCACCATGCTCAAGAGCGGCGGCCACCAACGCATCCTGATGCTCCATGGCGAGACGCCGAGTCGCTTCGTCGACCCATCGGACCACGCCACCACACTGCTGTTCGGCGACTCCGGTTCCGCCACGGCCGTCGAGTTGGCGCCCGGCGCGCCCGGAGGCCATTTCGTGTTGCAGACCGACGGCAACGGCTACGCCGGGCTCATCATCCGGGGCGGCGGGTTTCGCGATCGGCGCCCCGCCGACCCGCGCGACCTGGCCTTGCGCATGGATGGCGCCGGCGTCTTCAACTTCACGATCAAGCGCGTACCGCCGCTGGTGGCCGACACGCTGGCCCTGGCCGGCTGCGCCGTGGCCGACGTGCAGGCCTACGTCTTTCACCAGTCCAACCGCTTCATGATCAAGCACTTGATGAAGAAGTGCGGACTGCCCGAGGACCGTGTGCCGATGACGCTCGATGATTGCGGCAATTGCGGTGGGCCGTCGGTGGCGGTCACGCTCACACGCACAACGCCTTCCGAGCGCGATGCTCGTCGCCGAGTGATGCTGCTGGGATATGGCGTCGGCCTGTCGTGGGGCTCGGCACTGGTGGATATCGAGCGCGACGCGCCGCTGCTGGACGCCGCCTACACCGGTGCGGTGCCTCGCCAGGGCACCTGACGCACGATGTGCGGCATCGCCGGCATCTGGTCGGCCCCCGGTGCGGCGCCGCCTCGGCCCGACGACGTGGCCAACATGGTCGGCGCATTGCATCACCGCGGGCCCGATGGCCAAGGCATATGGTCGGATGGTCCGATCGCGTTGGGTCACGCGCGGCTGTCGATCATCGATCTTGCCGGCGGCGCTCAGCCCATGGGCAACGAGGACGGCCGCATCCAGGTCGTCTTCAACGGCGAGATCTTCAACTACGTGGAGTTGCGCGCCGAGCTCCTGGCGCGTGGCCACAGGTTTCGCACCGCATCGGATACCGAGGTGCTGGTGCACCTGTACGAAGACTTCGGCGACGACTTTCTCGACCGGCTGAACGGCCAGTTCGCCATTGCGTTGTGGGACGGCACGCGCCAGCGACTGCTGCTCGCGCGCGACCCCGTGGGCATCCGCCCGCTGTTCCACACGACGGTACACGGGCAGTTGCTGTTCGGCTCCGAAGTCAAGGCGCTGTTCGCGTTGCCTCGCGTGCCGCGTGCGCTATCGGCCGACGGGCTGGCCTCGGTGTTCAGCTACTGGTCGGCACTGCCGCCGGGCACCGTGTTCGAAGGGGTGCAGAGCCTGCCGCCGGGCCACCGCCTGGTGATCGACGCGCGGGGCCGGCGCGTCGAGCGCTGGTGGGACTGGCCCTTCGCCGGCGCCGAGACCCCGGCCTGGAGCGACGAGCGCTGGGCCGATGAGCTGCACACGCTGTTGCTCGACGCCGTACGCCTGCAGCTGCGCGCCGACGTGCCGGTGGGTGCGTATCTGTCGGGCGGGCTCGACTCGTCGATCATCACCACGCTGATTCGCCAGCGCACCGACACGCCGCTGCGCAGCTTTTCGCTCACGTTCGAGGACGCCGAATTCGACGAACGCAACCACCAGCGCGAGCTGGTGCAGCGGCTGGGCACCGAGCATTCGTCGATCGAGGCCGGCAAGGCGGCGATCGCGGCGGCGTTTCCGCGCATGCTCTGGCATGCCGAATCGCCGGTGGTACGCACGGCGCCGGTACCGATGATGCTGTTGGCCGACAGCGTGCGCGCCGCCGGCTACAAGGTGGTGCTCACCGGTGAGGGTGCCGACGAAGCCTTCGGCGGATACGACCTCTTCAAGGAAGCGGCGATCCGCCGTTTCGTGGCTCGCCAGCCCAAGTCTCGCTGGCGCGGCGCGCTGCTGCAGCGCCTGTACCCCTATCTGGCGGCATCGCCGGCCGCAGGCCGCGCCATGACGCAAAGCTACTTTGGCGCCGGGCTCGACCGCTCGGGCACGCCCGGCTTTGCGCACATGCTGCGCGCCGCCACCACGCGCCGTGTGCTGCCGTTCTTCCACATCGACTGGCAGACTGCGATGCAGCGCTTCGAGCCCGAAAAGGCACTGGAGGCGACCCTGCCGACCGACATCATGCGCTGGCCCGCGCTGGCGCGCGACCAATACGTGGAGGCACACACGCTGATGTCGGGCTACCTGCTCTCGTCGCAGGGCGACCGCATGGCGATGGCGGCATCGATCGAGGCACGCTTTCCGTTCCTGGACCCGCGCGTGCTCGCCTTCAGCTGCCGCCTGCCGGCGCGGCTGAAACTCTGCGGCCTGCACGAGAAGGTGCTGTTGCGGCGCGCGTTTGCGGCCGAACTGCCACCATCGATCGGGCAACGCACCAAGCAGCCGTATCGCGCGCCCGAGAGTGCCTGCTTCTTCGAGACCGGCCCGAACGGCGCACGCCTGCGCGAGCCCACGGCCGAGCTGCTCAGCCCAGCCAGCGTGCGCGATGCCGGCCTGTTCGACCCCATCGCGGTCGGCCGTCTGGTAGAGAAATGCCGCAGCGGCCGCGCCATCGGCTTCGGCGACAACCAGGCCTTCGTCGGCATCGTCTCGACGATGTGGCTGCACCGCCAGTTCGTGCAGGGGCGACATGCTGCTGCATGAGGCGTTCGAAGCCACGGCCGCCCGGCTGCCGGCGAAGACCGCGCTGATCTGCGGTGACGAGCGTATGAGCTATGCCGAGCTGCAACGGCGCGTGCAGGCGCTGGCTGCGCAGCTGCAGGCCGCCGGCGTGGTGCCGGGCGACCGCGTGGTGCTTTTGCTCGAGGGCGACGTGTCGTACGCGGTGGCTGTGCATGCCGTGTTGCGTGTTGGCGCCGTGTTCGTGCCCCTGATGGCAACCACCAAAGCCGACAAGCTGGCCTTCGTGATCAACGACACCGGCGCAGTGGCACTGTTGGCCGATGCCCGGCTGCGCGCCACCTGGGCCGAGATGCCGGCCCGCTGCCCCGCGCTGCGCCAACTGGTCACGACCGACGCCTTTGCCGATGCCGGCGAACGCGCTCCGGCCACGATCATCGACCAGGACCTCGCCGCCATCATCTACACCTCGGGCAGCACCGGCAAACCCAAGGGCGTGATGCTCACGCACCTGAACATGCTGAGCGCGTGGGCCTCGGTGCAGGCCTACCTGGGCCTGCGCGAAGACGA
>JAEUPI010000033.1 GCA_016790175.1 Burkholderiaceae bacterium
AGCAGCGAGGTCGACGACGGGCCTTCGAGCACGCGCAACTCGTCGACCACACGCTGATCGATCAACGGCACGTGATCCACGTCGACCGGCGACGGCGCGGCATGCGCGCGTGTGCCGCCGACGCGCTCGATCAGCGCCTGCAGGTCCACCGGCAGGATCGGCTTGGCGATGTAGTCGTCCATGCCGGCTTCGAGGCAGCGCTCGCGGTCGCCGGTCAGCGCATTGGCCGTCATCGCCGCGATGCGCGGCCGCGTTTGGGCCGGCAGTTCGGCCACGATCCGGCGTGTGGCCTCGAGGCCGTCGAGTTCGGGCATCTGCAGATCCATCAGCACCAGGTCGTAGCGGTTCATGCGCACCAGTTCGAGTGCCTCGCGGCCGTTGCCGGCCACATCGCTCGTGTAGCCGAGCTTGGCCAGGATGCTGACGGCGAGCTTCTGGTTGATGGTGCTGTCTTCGGCGATCAGGATCTTCAGCGGTACCCGCTGCGCGAGCGTGGGGTCGAGCCGTCGTGTGGCGCCGCTGCCCGCCGGCGGCCCTGCCGCCGGCGCCAGTACCTGCGCCAACGTGGCGAAGAGCTGCGTGTGTTTCACCGGCTTGGCCAGTCGGGCGGCGAACAGCTCGGCCTGGTCGACACCGCTGCGACGTTGCGCCGTCGAGCTCAGCAGCACGAGCGCCGGCGTCGTGCCGGGGCACAGCCATCGGATCTGCTGGGCGAGCTGCAGGCCGTCCATGCCGGGCATGTGCAGGTCGAGCACGGCCACGTCGAACAGCCGATCACGGTCGAGCAGCGCCAACGCCTCGCTGCCGCTGGCGGCCGAGGCCACGTCCATGCCCCAGCGGCGGGCGAGCGCCTCGAGGATGTGCAGATTGGTGGCGTTGTCGTCGACGATCAGCACGCGCCTGCCGCGCACCTGCGGCTGGGCGTCGCTGACATATCGTGCAGGCACCGCGTCGCCCTCGGCGATGTCGGCGCTGATGCTGAAGCTGAAGGTCGAGCCGCGGCCTTCTTCGCTCTCGACGTGGATGTCGCCGCCCATCAATTGCGTCAGGCGCTGGCAGATCGCGAGGCCCAGTCCGGTGCCGCCGTACTTGCGGGTGGTCGACGAATCGGCCTGCGAGAACGCGCGGAACAGATGGGCACGCTTGTCTGCCGGGATGCCGATGCCGGTGTCGCGTACGGCGAAATGCAGACGCACACGGGCGCCTTCGCGTGCAGCCAGGCTGGCCGTCACGCACACCTCGCCCTGGTGGGTGAACTTCACCGCGTTGGACAGAAGATTGATCAGCACCTGGCGCAGCCGCGTGGCGTCGCCGACGATCCAGCGCGGCACCTCGTCGTCGATCACATAGAGCAGGTCGATGCCCTTGTCGGCCGCGCGCGGGGCCAGCATGTCGAACGCCTCTTCCACGCAGGCACCGACCTCGAACGGACGTCGCTCGATGTCGAGCATGCCCGACTCGATCTTGGAGAAGTCGAGAATGTCGTCGATCACCGCCAGCAGCGCGTCGCCGCCGACGCGAATGGTCTCGAGATAGCTGCGCTGCTCGGCACTGAGCGGCGTCTCCTCCAGCAGCGCCGTCATGCCGATCACCGCGTTCATCGGCGTGCGGATCTCGTGACTCATGTTGGCGAGGAACCCGGCCTTTGCATCGGCTGCCTGCAAGGCCTGCTCACGCGCCGCGGTGAGCTCGGTCTCGACGCGGCGGCGTTCGTGGATCTCCTGCTGCAGCGCCAGGTTGGTCTGCGAGAGCACGTCGGTGCGCTCGGCCACGCGCACCTCGAGCGATTCGCGCTCCTGACGCAGCGCAGCCTCGGCCTGGCGACGCTGCGTGATGTCGCGCACGATGCCGCAGTAGTACAGCGCGTCGCCGAGCTGCATGCGGCTGACGCCGAGCTCCATCGGGAAGGTGCTGCCGTCCTTGCGCCGCCCCGTCACCTCGCGACCGATGCCGATGATGCGCGCCTCGCCGGTGCGCTGGTAGTGGCTCATGTAGCTGTCGTGCCGCGTGTGGTCGGGCTCGGGCATCAACAGCTTCACGTTGCGGCCGATCACCTCGTCGGCCCGGTAGCCGAAGGTCTGTTCCGCGGCGGGGTTGAAGGTCTGCACGATGCCCTGCGCGTCGATCGTGATGATCGAATCCAGCGCGTGATCCACCACCGAGCGCATCTGCGTTTCGCTGGCCTCGGTGCGCCGCAGCGCCTGGCGCAATGCGTGGGTGCGCGAATCCACCAGCTGCATCGCGTGCGCGCGCTGGCCCGCGAGCAGGCCGATCAGGCCGGCGAGCAGCACGCTCACCAGAGCGCCGGCCACCAGCACCAGGTGTGGCTGATCGCTCTGGGTGCCGGCCAGGTAGCCGGGCAGCGCCACGAACTCCAGCGTCCAGCGCTTCTGGCCGTAGCTGATCGACGCCGCGCGCTGCAGGCTCGGTGTGAACCCGCGCTCGAGCTCGCGTTTCATTTCGGGGCAGGTGAAGACGGTCACGTCGCCGTCGCGCACCTTCAGGCCGATCAGCGCGGCATCGGGGCCGAGCGCGCTGCCGGCGGTTTCCATCGCGTTGAACGTTTCCAGCAGGAAGCCGGTGACGGCGGCCTCGCGTTCCGCGGGCGTGGCCGGTATGGCAGCGCCGCGGAAGATCGGCACCACCATCGCCCAGACCTGGTCCTCCTCGGCCGCACTCTTCGACCAGGCCAGCGGCCCCGCGAGGATGGCGCGTGTCTCGCGTGCCGCGCGCTGCATGGCGCTCACGGCCACCGGATCGTCGGCCGCGTCGGTGCCCAGCGGCACACCCAGGCGCTCCACCAGAGGGCCTTCGCCAAGTCTGCGCAGGTAGGCCAGCGGGTATCGGTCCTGCGTGGTCTCCGGCCGTGCACTGCGCACGCGGTAGTCGACGATGCCCTCGCTGCGAACCGCCTGCTCGTGAGCGGCGGTGTCGGCGGCCGGCACACGCAGCGCATAGGCGAGGAACAGCCGGCCCGGGACCTTGTCGAGCGGTTGCGCCTTCTCGAAGTAGCGTCGCCAGGCCGCCCGGTCGAACTCGGCACGGGCGCCGATCATTCCGGCCACGCTGCGCAGCGTGGCCTCGTAGCCTTCGAGCCGATGCGTCAGCTCCTGTCGGATGCGTTCGGTGCGGTATTCGAACGCTGCTTCGACGCTGCTGCGGTGGCGTTGCGTGGAGTCGCGCCACAGCATGAAGGTCGCCCACAGACAGCCGAGCAGCACGCCGAACGCGAGCAACGCCGCGGACGCGTAGCGCTGCCAGCCTGCCGCCGCCGGCGGCGGCGCCATGGTCAGTTCGGGGCCGAACGATGAAGGCATGGGCACGACCGGATTCGCGTGTCGCGCGCAGGCGACGCCGCGAAGTGTAGGCCTTGGTGCCGGCCGACGTGCGGCCCGGCGGCGACTAGTCGGCGGCCTGCAGCAGGGGATCCTGCGCGTCGACGAAATCCAGCAAGGCCACGGTATCTGGTGCCGGCGTGCGCTGAACTTCGGTCAGGCAGCTCGGGTTCGCACCACACAGCACCGCCTGGGCCAGCGGCTGCAACGCCGAATCGTCGAACGGCAACGTGTGCAGCGGTATGTGGACCGCGCGCCCGCGCCACGCCCGTGGCTGCTCGCGCAGCTCGCGCACGATGGTCGGCAGCCGCGAGTCCGGCGATGCCGATGTGGGTGAGGACGCTGCGGCATGCTCGAGCCGACAGTGCAGCAGCTGATCGTCGAGTCGGCAGTGCCAGCGCGTGTTCAGGGTCTGCGCGGTGGCCGACGCGGCCACCAACGCCAGTGCCAGCATGCCGCCCGATCGCACCCGTTGAATCGTCGCTCCCGTCGCCATCGCCCGCCGCTCCTGCCGGAGCCCGGCGGCCCCGCAATGCCGGTGTTCGGCGTCGGCGAGTCGGGCTTGAGGCGTGGCCTCAACGCACCCGAGCAGCCCGTCACGCGGCGAGCAGCGGTTACGAGTGCGTGATCCAGTCGGCGAGGCCTTCGGCCTCGAGGTGCGGCAGCGTGTTGAAGGTCACGAGCGCGTGGCGCTTCGGCGTGTAGGCGAACTCGGTCACGGCACTGTTGCGCATGCGCAGGTTGAGCTCGACCACGGCCGCGGCCGGCGCCTCGAGCACCTGCGCCACCGCGGTGGAAATCGGGCCGCCGCTCGAGACGATCAACACGTCGCCGCTGTGCTGCGTGCGCACGCGATCGAGCGCGTCGGCCACGCCAGCGCTGAATTCGCGCCAGCTCGGCATGCCCGCGGGCTGGCTGCGGCCTTCCATCCACTGCGTCAGAGCATCCTTGAGCAGGCGAAAGTGCTGGCGCACGAGTTCCGGCGTCGTGGGCCGCGGCAGCGGCTGCGGGTGGATCGCCCGCACCAGGGCCTCGGC
>JAEUPI010000043.1 GCA_016790175.1 Burkholderiaceae bacterium
ATGCGCAGGAACCAGTGCGCCACCCAGGCCACGAAGCCGCGGCGCAGCACCTGCCACCATCCGGCGGGCACGGTGGCGTCGGAGACCTCGCGCGACACCATCACGGCAGCGTCGAAGCGGGCGCCGAGCGCGGCCGCGAACTCGGCGTCGCGCACGATGACATTGGCCTCGAGGTTGAGCAGCAGCGACAGCGGGTCGATGTTCGAGCTGCCCACGGTGGCCCACTCGTCGTCGACGATCGCGATCTTGGCGTGCAGGAAGGCCGGCGTGTATTCGTAGATGCGGATGCCGTGTGCGCGCAGCTCGTCGTAGAGCACCTGCGCCGCAAGCGCGGCGAAGCGATAGTCCACCTTGCCCTGCAGCAGCAGCCGCACCTGCACGCCACGCCGCGCAGCAGCCACCAGCGCGCGCCGGAAGACGCGGCCGGGGTAGAAGTACGGCGTCACCAGCTCCACGCGCCGGCGCGCACGCAGCACGGCCTCGACATAGGCGCGCTCGATCGCGCGGCGCTGGCGCAGGTTGTCGCGCACGACGAACGCGGCACGCACCGGCGGCATCGCGGCGGCCGGCAGCGGGCGCTGGGGTGCCACGATGCGCAGCCGCTGCAGCATCGAGCGGGCGCGCGCCATCGGCTCGGCGCTGCGCGCCAGCGCCGCGACCTCCTCGCGCCAGTCGGCACCCAGTGCCGCACGGCTCCAGATTGCGCGTGCGGTCTGTTCGATGGCCGTCGCGAGCGGCCCCTGCACCTCGATCGCGAAATCCAGCCGGGGTGCGTCGGACAGGCCGTGTCGCAGGTCGATGCGGTCATCGATCACGTTGATGCCGCCGACGAAGCCGGTCTCGCCGTCGACCACGCACAGCTTCTGGTGGAGCCGGCGCAGCTGGCCCGGTTGCAGCAGGCTCCACCAGCGGTCGACGGGCCGGAACACCGTGAGCTCCACCTGGGGTGCCGGCATCCAGGCCTGCAGTTGCTGGAGCGATGCCTTGGAGCCGAAGCCGTCGACCACCACGCCGACGCGGATGCCGCGCGCGCCGGCCGCCGTGAGCGCCTCGGCCATGCGGTGCGAGGCCTCGTCGTGGTGGAAGATGTAGGTCGCGAGCCAGACCTCGCGTTTGGCGCGCGCGATGGCCTCGCACATCGCCGGGAACAGTTCGTCGCCGCCCTGCAGCAGCCGCACCCGATTGCCGCCGACGAACTCGGGCGCGCCGCGTCGCGGCCACACGGCCGACGAGACCTCGGTGAATTCCGGCGGTTCTTCGTCTGGTCTGGGCATGTCGCTCCGCGCGTGTCGCTCAGACGATCTCGAGTTCCACCACCAGCGGCAGGTGGTCCGACATGCGCGACCACGCAGCGCCGCGCGGCACCTCGATGGTCTTGACGTCGAAGCCGCGCATGTACACCCGGTCGAGCGCGAACACCGGCACGCGCGACGGAAACGTCGGCCGGTGCCGCACGCGGCCGCCGGCCATGGCCGCCCGCTGCAGGCCGATCAGCTGCATCGGCTCGTCGAGCCGTTCGCCCCAGTCGTTGAAGTCGCCGGCCACCAGCAGCGGCTCGCCGCGCGGCACCGCGCCGTCGATGAAACGCGCCAGCCGCTCGACCTGCCGCACGCGGCCCACGTGCATCAGGCCGAAGTGGGCGACGACCGCGTGCACCGTCGTGTCGTGCCAGCGCACTGGCACGTACAGCAGCCCGCGCTGCTCGAAGCGGTGGTCGCTGACGTCGTGATGCGCCACGTCGCCGATCGGCCAGCGCGAGAGCAGCGCATTGCCGTGCTCACCGTGGCGCGTGAAGGCATTGGTGCGGTAGGCCACCTCGTAGCCGTCGGGCGCCAGGAAGTCGGCCTGCCCCTGCTCCGGCCAGCCGAACCAGGTGCGGTCGAAGCGGCGCGCTTCGCGGTGGTGGTACAGGCGCACCTCCTGCAGGAACACCAGATCGGCATCGAGCGCCTCGACGCCGAGGCCGAGGTTGTGGATCTCCAGGCGCTTGCGCGGCCCCATGCCGCGCACGCCCTTGTGGATGTTGTAGGTGGCCACACGCAGCCGACCGCTCGAAAAGCCGGTGGTGCTGGGCAGGCGTGAGTGCGTGGCGTCGCTGGCGCGCATCAGGTGTCGTGTCGGGGCAGGTGCAGGATGGCCTCGGCGTTGCTCGGCGAGAAGCAGCGGTCGGCCGCCTCGCGCCACGGCAGCCACACATGCTGCAGGTGCTCGCGCGGATTCAGCTGCACCGCGATGCCCGCGGGCACGGTGAGGCCGAACACATGTTCGGTGTTGTGTGTCACGCCGGGCGCGTAGCGGTGTCGCCAGACCGGGTAGATCTCGTAGACGTTTACCAGATGCCAGTCGCGCAGATTGTCGAGCATCACGCCGCCGGCGCCGATCACGATCCCGGTTTCCTCGGCCACCTCGCGGATGCAGGTCTGCACCAGCGGCTCGTCGGGCGTGTCCAGCGAGCCGGTGACGCTCTGCCAGTAGCCGGGCTTGTCGGCCCGCTCGATCAGCAGCACCTGCCGGGCCGGCGTGTGGATGACCACCAGCACCGACTCGGGGATCTTGTAGGGCCTGGCCGTCACGGTCCGCGGCATGGCCGAGCGGTCGTCGCGGATCCGGCTATGCCGGTCCGCTGACGGCGCCCCCTTGAGGGGGAGGCGCCGCAGGCGCTACGGGGGTGGTTCAATTCCGCAAGCGGATGTGCAGTTCGCGCAGCTGCGCCTCGTCCACCGCGCTCGGCGCCCCCGTGAGCAGGCATTGCGCGCGCTGCGTCTTGGGGAACGCGATCACGTCGCGGATCGAGTCGGCGCGCGCCATCATGGTGACGATGCGGTCCAGCCCGAAGGCGATGCCGCCATGCGGCGGCGCGCCGTACTGCAGCGCGTCGAGCAGGAAGCCGAACTTGGCCTTGGCCTCCTCGGGGCCGATCTTCAGCGCCCGGAACACCTTGCTCTGCACCTCTTCGCGGTGAATCCGCACCGAACCACCGCCGATCTCCCAGCCGTTGAGCACCATGTCGTAGGCCTTGGCGACGCAGGCACCGGGGTCGGTGTCCATCAGGTTCTCGTGGCCGTCCTTCGGCGCGGTGAACGGGTGGTGCACGGCTGTCCAGCGCTGCGCCTCCTCGTCATACTCGAACATCGGGAAGTCCACCACCCACAGCGGACACCACTTGTCTTCGAACAGGCCGTGCGAGCGGCCGAATTCGCTGTGGCCGACCTTGTTGCGCAACGCGCCGAGCGCGTCGTTGACCACCTTGGCCTTGTCGGCACCGAAAAAGATCAGGTCGCCGTTGCGCGCGCCGGTGCGCTTGAGCACCTCGGCAATGGCCGCGTCGTGCAGGTTCTTGACGATCGGCGACTGCAGGCCATC
>JAEUPI010000058.1 GCA_016790175.1 Burkholderiaceae bacterium
CACCTACATCCCGACCATCGACGTGCTGCGCGGCCTGCGCCGCGAAGGCTTCGAGCCCTTCATGGTCGCGCAGGGGCAGAGCCGCATCGAGGGCAAGACCGAGTTCACCAAGCACATGATCCGCATGCGTCACGCCGGGCAGGTCAGCACCAAGCCCGAGGCGAACGAGATCATCCTGATCAACAGCCACGACGGTGCGAGCAGTTACCAGATGTCGCCTGCCGCGATGCGAGCCACGAGGCAGGGGCGCGAGACGCCAACAAGGTCGGCGGCCTCCTGCGTCGTCAGCAAGGCGTCGGCGCGAGCAGTGCGATCGGCCGGGCGGCTGCCGCTCTGCGGCACTGCAGGGCTGCGGAACAGCCGTGCCAAGTCGTCCTCGATCAAGCGCCTGGCACGCAGCGACAGCTTGCCAGTCCTTGCGAATGCGACGAAATGCTCACGGGCGCAGCGAGGCCTTCAAGTCCGCCACCGTCGCCATCAACGTCATCGGTTCGAATGGCGACACATCCAACCCGAGGCCGACGTAGAACGCCTTGGCTTCATTCGAAATCGCGTGCACCAGCATTCCACGGATACCGATGCTGTCGGCGGCGGCCAACACACGCAGTGCCGCGTCGCGGAACAGCGCGCGGCCGAGCCCCATGCCTTGAAAGCTCTTGTCGATCGCCAGTCGACCCAGCACGGCAACAGGTACGGGATCGGGCATGTTGCGGCGGAATCGGCCCGTGGCGGCGTCGGGCGCGACGGCGCTCGCGGCCAGGGCGTAGTAACCGACCACACGAGCGTCGTCGCAGGCGACGAACGTGCGCGACGCGCCGCTGGCCTGGTTCTGCATCGCGCGGCGGCGCAGCCAGTCGTCGAGCGAACGCACGCCGCTGTCGAAGCTGTCGAGCGCGTGCCGCGCTGTCAGCGGCTCGGGGGCGCGCAGCATCGCGGCGGCGTCAGCTCGCTTGCCAGGGCGGCGCGCTCTTCATCGTGCGGCGCAGCCGAGCGTTCGGCTTCGCAGGCTGCTCCAGCAAGGCAAGGAACTTGTCGAACTTCGCCGGGCCGACCAGAATCAGCGCGCGGTCGAGCAGGGCCTCCTCGGCGGCGCGGCGCGCGGCGCTGAGGATGAAGTCGGTCCGCGTCTTGCCTGCGGACAAGGCTGCGCGGTCGATGAGGTTGCGCTCCGCCGCGGGAATGCGAAGGTTCAGCGTCTCGCGCGGGGCGGGTTTCGTGGCAGTGGCGGGCTTCATGGCGGGCGGATTCCGGTCGAGGCCAGATTCTACCGCGGCGTAACGCCGCTGTCATTACGGGTTGGTTTCGGGCGTGCTTTGCCGTTTCGACCCGCTTTGGGCTTCGGTTCGATTGCGGACATCAGCACGTCGAGTGCCTGGCGCTTCTGCGGCAGGTCGTCATGCCCGTCGCCACGGCGCACACGTCGATCGCGCGCTGACAGGCCGCACGCAAGTAGGCGCGCAGCTTGTTCGGCGTGCGGCCGTGGCAGCGCTCAACCACGCGACGCTGGATGTCGAGTGTGTCGTCGGCCTTGACTTCGGCAGTGGGCTTCTCGGCGATCTTCGGCCAGGCTTCGGCCAAATGGTTGCGAGAGATGTTGGCCGCGTCGGCATGGCTGCGTCGGCCCTCGCGCTGCGGCGCTCGAATAGCCGAGGCGGCTCGGCTCCAGCTTCTACGGCAGCGCGCCGGGGTCGAATCTGCCATTGGGTTCGCGGTGCGTATGCCCTTCGTGTGAGAGGCGCCAGCAAAACTGGACGCTGCCATCGGTGAGCTTGCGCGCCTGCAGTGAGCCGCCGCTGGCGAGCTTTTCGATCTTCAAGAACGCGCCGACATCGAGCGCGCGAAGGCTCGTCGCTCACACAGTTGGCGCCGACTTCTGATGCGAGTCTGGCGCCAGTCTTCGGTGCAATGGTGCGGGAGCGGACGGAACAGCGGTGAACCTAGACTATTGATCTACATGGCGCAATTCGTCCCCAGATGCATCAAGAAATCCCAGGCAAAGTGACTCTCGATCCGTTGGTCGTAGGTTCGAATCCTACAGGGCCCACCAATTCACCGATGGCTTCGGAAGGCACACCCACGCTGCGCCTTGATGGACCGCTTGCCACGGTCACCCTGCGCCGCCCGTCACAGCGCAACAGCCTGACCGACGACGACCTGCACCAGTTGCTGGCCCACTGCGCGCAGGTCGACGCCGACCCGCAGGTGCGCGTGCTGCTGCTGACCGCCGACACGGCCGGTCTTGAGCAGCCGGTTTTCAGCGCCGGCTACCACATGGGCAGCCTGAGCGGCAGCGGTGGTGGCCCGGGCCTGTTCGAGCGCGTGCCCGATGCGTTCGAGGCGCTGCGGCCCATCACCATCTGCGCGCTCAACGGCAGCGTGCATGGCGGCGCCACCGATCTGGTGCTGGCCTGTGATCTGCGCATTGCGCTCGCGGGCAGCCAGTGGCGCATGCCGGCTGCGGCCTTGGGCCTGCACTACTACCCGAGCGGCCTGCGCCGTTACGTGGCCCGGCTCGGCGTCGACGGCGCCAAGCGGGCGTTCCTCACCGCGCAGACCTTCACCGTCGAGCAGCTCGCCGCGCTCGGTCTGTTCGATGCGGTGGTGGGTGCCGACCGGTTCGACGTCGTTCGCGACGAACTCGTCCAGCGCGTGGTCGCACTCGCACCACTGGCCGCGCAGGCCACCAAGCGCTCGCTCAATGAAATCGCCGCCGGGCTGTTCGACGTGGCCCGCCTGCGCGAGCGCGAGGCGCTCACGCATGCGAGCGAGGACCTCGCCGAGGGCCTGGCCGCTGCCTTGGCCAAGCGGGCGCCGCACTTCAAGGGCCGATGAGCGGCGTGGCCACACGTCGCTGATCGGGCGCAAGCGCCGGTCCGTTATCAGGGCAGACCCCGAGGCACAGCGGTGCCCGGGGCTTCGGCATCGCGGTAACCTCTGCCCGCCGAGTGGATTCGCGGAGAAGTCTCATGTTCCTGGCCCGTCGAGCCGGGTCGTTGCTGGCGATGCTGTGCGTAGTGGCCGCCGCAGTGCCGCTGTACGCCGCCGAGCTGTCGCCCACCGCGGTGAAAGAGATCACGCAGCTGCTCGAGCGCATCGAGGCCTCGAACTGCAGCTTCATGCGCAACGGCAGCTGGTACACGCCGGCCGAGGCGCGCAAGCACCTGCAGCGAAAGCTCGACTACATGGTCGCGCGCGGCATGCTCGGCTCGGCCGAGCAGTTCATCACCGACACCGCCTCGGCCAGCAGCTTCACCGGCAAGCCCTACATGGTGCGTTGCGGCAGCGCGGAGCCGATGGCCAGCGCGGCATGGTTGAATGCCGAGCTGCGCCGGATCCGTACGCCCACCTGAATGCAGTTCACCCATGGCAGCGCCGGCGCGCATCGGCTGGCGGTGGCGCTGCTGTTCATCACCCCCGCGCTGTGGAGCGTGAACTACCTGGTGGCCCGTTGGGCGCCGGGCGTCATCGCGCCGCATGCGCTCGCCTTCGGGCGCTGGGCGCTGGCGGCGCTGCTGCTGGCCGCGGTGTGCACCGGCGAGTTGCGGGCCAAGCGGCACCTGGTGCGCAACGAGTGGCGGCAGTTCCTCGTGCTCGGGCTGCTGGGCATGTGGGTGTGCGGCGCCTTCGTCTACATCGGCGGGCACAGCACCTCGGCGGTGAACATCGGTCTGCTCTATGCCGCCTCGCCGGTGCTGATCGCCATCGCCTCCGCGCTGTGGCTGCACGAGCGAATCGGCCCGCTGCAGGTGGCGGGCCTCGCCCTCGCGCTGGCCGGCATGCTGCACATCCTGCTGCGTGGCGACTGGCCCGCGCTGCTGGCGCTGCGTCTGAACCCGGGAGACCTGTGGATCGCCGTGGCCGTCGCCTGCTGGACGCTGTATTCGCTGCTGCTGCGTGCCTGGCCGTCCGCCTTCAGTCCGGTGGCGAGGCTGACGCTCACCGCCGTGGCCGGCGTGGTCGTGCTACTGCCGTTTACCGTGGTCGAGGCGTTGCTGTGGTGGCCCACCGAGCTGTCGTGGCGCAGCGCCGCGTTGGTGGCCGCGGCGGCGCTGCTGCCGGGTGCCGGGGCCTATGGCGCCTACTCGATCATGCAGCGCGAACTCGGTGCCGCACGGGTGGGCCTCGTGTTGTACCTGGGGCCCTTGTACAGCGCCGTCCTGGCCTGGCTGGTGCTCGGCGAGCGCATCTCGGGCTATCACCTCGTCGGCGGCGCGCTCATCCTGCCCGGCATCTTCCTCAGCACCCGAAAATGACGCACGATGCAGGTCGTGCCGGCGTTCGTTTCGGCCGGCGAGTGAGACCACCCTATGCATCGCCCCATCAACGGCTTGATCGCCACCGCTGCCATGCTGCTGGCGGCCTGCGCCAGCTACGGACCGGGTGACCTGCGCCCCGGCCTGCGCGAGGTCGAGGTCACCCGGCAACTCGGCGCGCCTACCGCACGCTACGCGCTGGCAGATGGCCAGTCACGGCTGGAGTTTGCGCGTGGTCCTTACGGCAGGCACACGTTCATGGTCGATCTCGACGCCGAGGGCCGCGTCAAGAGCTGGGAACAGGTGCTCGATCCGCGGCATTTCGACTCGATTTCGCCCGGCCTGTCGCGCGACCAGCTGCTGCGCTACATCGGCACACCGTCCGAGCGCTTCGGCATCCGGCTCGACGGGCAGGTCTGGTCCTGGCGATACCACAACAACGACTGCCTGTGGTACCAGGTGCAGCTCGACGCCGCCGGCGTGGTCACCAGTGCCGGCTACGGCACCGAACCGCGCTGCGATGCCCGGAGCGACAAGTCGCCGACATGAGCGCGCCGGGCCGCCATCGGCCAGAGGCCGATGTCCTTCAGCAGGCACGGACAGTCCGCAGGGACTGTCCGTGTCCGGCCTCAGCTCGCCAAGCGCGAATCCCGGAGCATGCAGTGCGTAGGGTCGTCCAGTGAGCGTCGCCGTCACGCTCTACGGCATTCCGAACTGCGACACCGTGAAACGCGCCCGCGCGTGGCTCGCCGAGCACGGTGTGGCGCATCGATTCCACGATTTCAAGCGCGAGGGCGTGCCGGGCACGCAGCTCGACGCCTGGCTCGACGCCGCCGGCTGGGAGCGGCTGCTCAACCGCAAGGGCACGGCATGGCGCGCGCTCGACCCGGCCCTGCGCGACGCGGTCGTCGACCGTCGTTCGGCACGCGCGGTGATGCTCGACCATGCCAGCACGATCAAGCGGCCGGTGGTGGAATGGCCCGGCGGGGCGGTCACCGTCGGCTTCGACCCCGACGCCTGGACGACGCGCGCACGCTGAGCGTCATCCGCGCGTCAATGTGAACGGCACACGCGCTGCGGGGCGGCCGTTCACGCGCAGCTCGATCGCGTGTGCACCGGGATGGTCGCGCCGAGTCGTCACCGGCTTGAGCGAGTGACGCTTCGTCAGCGTGCGTGACTCGCCGGCCCCGAGTTCGACGACCCAGCCCTTGAACACTTTGGGCGACAGGCTGCCGTTGGCCAGGCGGCGAAACCAGGCATAGTCGATCGCGAGCTTCTGGGTCCGCCGTGCGGTCGAGTGCAGCTGCACGGTCACCGTGAGCGCGCCGCCGATCGCGGCGCGGCGCGGCGAGACGGCGAACTGCAGCCGGCCTCGGAACGGCGCATCCAGCCCCCAGGCCGCCAGCATGCGGCGGTGGCCGCGCTTGATCAGCGTGCGGCTCGCATGGCGCAGCAGGGCGCGCCGCTGCGGGCTCGCATCGGGCAGGTGAAGCACCACCCAGTCGACCACCAGGTCCGGATGGTCCTTGGCGATGTCGTTCAAATGGTTGGCGACGCTGCGGCGCACGTAGTCGCTCGGATCGTCCTGCAGCGCGCGCAGCAGCGGCAGCGTGGGCGAGGGGTCGTCGATCAGGGCCTTCAGCTGCAAGCCCCAGGGCAGGCGAGGCCGGCTGCCCTCGCTGACCAGCCGGCGCACATGGGCGCTCGGGTCGGCACTCCAGCGCTGCAGCGTGGCCAGCGTGAGTTGCGGGTGGTCCACCAGGAAGGGTCGGATCGCCCATTCAGCGGTGAAGCGTTGCGTGAGCGCATGCAGCAGCGCCAGGGCTCGCTCCGGCTGCGCCTGGCCCTGGCGCGCGGCGTACTCGCCCACGGCCCACAGCGGCCAGCCGGCCGCGCCGGCTTCGTCATCTGCGGCCGACTCATCGGCTGGCGCCGGCGCGAGGCTGGCCTCCAGCAGGTCGGCCGCGCGGGCGAAATCGCGCGGCAGCGTGGCTTCCAGCGCCGAGGCCAGGTGCATCGCCCGGGCCTTGAGCTCCAGCGATTCGAGTCCGCTTAGCGCCAGGCGCTCGAAGGCCTGCCGGTCGAAGGCCCCGCTTGCCCGGTGCAAGTGTGCGGCAAAGCGGCGCACACCGGCCGGGTGGATCAGGTTCTTGAAGGGCTCGGCCATGTGTCCTTTCAACGGCTGTCGTGCACGTCCATCGTGCGCGACCGCACTGTATCGGTGCCATTTGGCCCCCATCTGCTCTTCCTCGGTGCGTATCGACCGCACCGGGATCGGCACATGACTTGCATCCCTGGTGCGTTCCGCGCGTCGGCAGTGCGCGCGGCTTCGAACCGGAGGATTCGGCACATGGAAACGGTCAAGCAGGGCAGCGACACCCTGTTCATCCTGCTCGGCGCGATCATGGTGCTGGCAATGCACTCGGGCTTCGCCTTCCTGGAGCTCGGCACCGTGCGCAAGAAGAACCAGGTCAACGCGCTGGTGAAGATTCTGGTCGATTTCGCCGTCTCGACGATCGCCTACTTCTTCGTCGGCTATGCGGTGGCGTATGGCACCAGCTTCTTCACCGGTGCCGAATCGCTGGCGGCCAAGAGCGGCTACGAGCTGGTGAAGTTCTTCTTTCTGCTCACCTTCGCGGCGGCGATCCCTGCGATCGTCAGCGGCGGCATCGCCGAGCGGGCACGCTTCGGTCCGCAGCTGATCGCCACGGCCGTACTCGTGGGCCTGATCTACCCGGTGTTCGAAGGCATCGCGTGGAACCAGAAGTTCGGCCTTCAGGCCTGGATCAAGACCGCCACGGGTGCGGAGTTCCACGACTTCGCCGGAAGCATCGTCGTGCATGCAGTGGGCGGCTGGATCGGCCTGGCCGCCGTGCTGCTGCTCGGCGCCCGCACCGGCCGCTACCGCAAGGACGGCACCGGCCGCAGGGTGCTGGTGGGTGCGCACCCGCCGTCGAGCATTCCATTCCTCGCACTGGGCGCGTGGATCCTGGCGGTGGGCTGGTTCGGCTTCAACGTGATGAGCGCGCAGACGATCGACAAGATCTCCGGGCTGGTGGCGGTGAACTCGTTGATGGCGATGGCCGGCGGCACGTTGGTGGCTGCGCTGATGGGACGCAACGACCCGGGCTTCGCCTACAACGGGCCGCTGGCCGGGCTGGTGGCCGTGTGTGCCGGCTCCGACGTGATGCACCCCGCCGGCGCGCTGGTAGTCGGCTGCGTGGCCGGCGCGATCTTCGTTCAGCTGTTCACGCTGACGCAGAACAAGTGGAAGATCGATGACGTGCTCGGTGTCTGGCCGCTGCATGGCCTGTGCGGGGCCTGGGGTGGCATCGCCTGCGGCATCTTCGGTGCACCGTCGCTAGGCGGTCTGGGTGGCGTGAGCCTCGGTGCGCAGGTCATCGGCACCGTGCTCGGCATCGTGTGGGCGCTGGTCGGCGGGTTCATCGTCTATGGCGTGCTGCGCGTGACGATGGGCCTGCGCCTGACGCCGGAAGAGGAGTACGAAGGCGCCGACCTGTCGATCCACAAGATCGGCGCCACGCCGGAGCGCGAGGCAAGCTGGTAGTCGGGCGGGTCGCCGCCGCGTTGCGCCGACAAGCGAAGATTCAAGCGCGCGAGTGGTTGATCGCCGTCGCGGCGCGCTGCGACGTCACCTGAGCGAAGTGCTCGAGCATGCCGTTCCAGCCGTTGGGCGAGCTGAAGGTGTCGTGCATGGCCATCGCGTCGGCGCCATAGGCGTCGAGGCCGCGATGCTCGAGCTCGACGCGGGTGGTGCGATCGTCGATCGCGATGAAGTGCACGTCGACCTCGGTGTGCAGTGCCGGATCGAACTCGAAGCGTGCGCTCAGCTGCCACACCAGCACCACGCGGCGCGGCGCCTCCCACAGCGCCACGCGACCCCAGACGCATTCGACGCCGTTGACGCCGCGCTCGTACCAGCGGCCGCCGACCCGCGGCTCGATGACCACGGCCGCGCAGTCGGCCTCGCCGATATGGTGCGAAGCCATCGGCCACCATGACGCGATGTCGCCGGTGAAGACCTCGAAGGCCAGCGCGATCGGTGCTGCCACCGTCACCGTCTTGCGCACCACGAGCCCGGGGGTGAGTTTCGGCGTGTTCACGGTTTTTCCTTTGCGGACGGTGCCGCCTTCGCGCGTGCGAGCGCCTCGGCGCGGGCCTTGAAGCGTGCGAGCCCCACGTCCCACAGGCCGTCGATGAAGTCGCGCACCGACGAGATGCCGTCGGTGTCGGGGCGGTAGAGATGGCGTGTGCCGACCGCGTCGTGCTGCACCAGCCCGGCGTCGGCCAGCACCTTCAGGTGCTGCGACACCGCCGGCCGGCTCACCGGCAGCCGCTCGGCCACCTCGGCCACCGACAGCGGCGAGCGGGCGATCAGCGAGAACACCTGCAGACGCGTCGGGTCGCCCAGCGCGGCGAAGCGGCGCGCCTGGAGCGCGGCCTGGCGAGGGGTCAGCGGGTTGGACATAGGGTCAGCGTCGACTTACGGTAAGAATATACTTACCAAACGTCGCCGCCGCAAGCCCCCGAGATGCCGACCCGTGGCGACACCGGCGCAAGGGCCGGGCACGGCACGTCCGGTCCGGCGCCGACACGCGGCAGCCGCAGCCGGCCGGCCGGCCCGATGGTGCGTGTGCGTCGGCTCAGCCGACGCCGTGATGTCGCCAGTGTTCGCGCTCGACATCCACGGACTGTGGAAGCGGCTTCGACGGTGTCGGCGGGACCTTGGTGGCCTTCGGGGGTGCGGACTCGTGCGTCGTCGGGGTGGCGCGGGTCTTCTTGTGGACCACCGGCGCCACGCCCGCGGGTCGTGCGGGGGCCGGGCCCTCGGCCAGTCGATAGGCCTCGCGACGAGGGCCGGCGCCGAAATGCGCCTTGCCGTCATCGAAGACGTCGGATCGCAGCGACGCCGCGATGAAGCTCCCCGAATGCACATCGGATGCCGGGTCGCTCGCCATCGGCTCGACGGCGGGTGCCGGATTCGGCTCGGGGGCGTCGGCCGGCAACGACGCCAGGGTCATCATGAGCCAGGCCGCCACCGCCCAACCGGTGATGGCCATCGTGACGGATCTCAAGCGCAGCGCGTTCAACATGAGGTCTCCCTGGAGGCATCCCTCGGATTCGGGCCATGCGTGCGGGATGCGGCTCGCAGGGCGCGATGCGATCGGGTCGTTCGCATGCGTCACACTGTCGTCGCGCCCCGTGCGGCCTTCAATTGCACGCCGGTGCTAGACGGTGACCTAGGCCGACGGTTTAGGTGGCGCCGCTATCGTTCAGACGGCGTTTGCACTAGGCTCGCGACCGGGGCAGGACGACTCACCCGGAGGGCGCATCGATGCACGTGCTGCTGATCGATGATCACGAGATCGTGTGGGACGGCACGCGTCACCTGCTGCAGCGGCTGGCCGCGGAGCTCGAGCCTGACGCCGCATTCGGCTTCGATGCGGCGCGCGACGTGCCTTCGGCCTGCGCCTTGCCGAGCCAGGGCGTCGATCTGGTGCTGCTGGACTATCACCTGCCCGGCTTGAGCGGCCTGGCGGCCTTGCAGGCGGTGAAGGCGCATTTCGAGTCGGCGCCGGTGTGCCTGCAATCGGCGGAGACCACACCGCAGCGCGTGCGCGAGGTGATCGAGGCGGGCGCTGCCGGCTTCGTTCCCAAGTCGTACCGGCTCGACGAGATGGAGGCCGCATTGCGCGTGGTGCTGCGCCATCGGGTGTATCTGCCGGCGGAGTTTCTGCTCGCCGATGCCGCCACGCGCCCGGCGGCGGCCGAGGTGTTGCCGCGCGAGGAGACGGCGCGCTTTCTGGAGCTCGAGCTGTCGCCGCGTCAACGCCAGGTGCTTGCGCTGGCCGTTCGTGGCGTGCCGATCAAGTTGATCTCACGCCGGCTCGGCATCGCCGAGGGAACGGTGAAGGTGCACCTGTCGATGGTCTACCGCGCGCTCGGTGCGCGCAACCGCACCGACGCCTTGTGCCGGTTGTTCGAGTCCCAGGCCACCGCCGCGCTGCCGCCACCGTGATTCACGTCGTCTGGCGCGCCCGCGCGTCGGTCAGCCACCGACGCAGGTCCGCGGCGCGCAGGGGTTTGCGCAGCCAGTCGACGGATCCGGGATCGGCCCGCTGAATGTCCGCCGGATCGATCTCGGCGCTGACGATCGCGGCCGGCCGCTCGCCATGGCGAGCGCGCAACCGCTCGATGGCCTGCAGCCCGTTCTCGTCGCCGGCCAGTCGCCAGTCGGCCAGCACGGCGTGCGGCTCGACGCCCAGGCTGTCGAGCTGGGCGATCGCGTCGGCACCGCCGGCGGCCACCACCGCGAGACAACCCCAATCGGCAAACAGCGTGCGCATCGCGGCGATGACTTCGGCGTCGTCTTCGATGAGCACGACGACCATGCCGCGCAAGTCTGCCGGCGCCGCAACGGCGTCGTCGCTCCGGTCGTCGGCCCCGCCCGATGGGGGTTCGCTGCGCGGCAGCGTCAACGAGAACGCGCTGCCGCGCCCGGGCGACGAATCCACCTCGACGGACAGTCCGAGCAGGGTCGCCAGGCGCTTGACGATCGCCAGTCCGAGGCCGATGCCGTGCGAGCGGTCGCGCGCGGGATTGCGCGCCTGGAAGTACTCTTCGAAGATGCGCTCGCGGTCGGCCGCGTCGATGCCGACGCCGGTGTCGCGCACGGTGATGCGCAAGTCTCGCGCGGTCTCGCCGAGTTCGACAGCGATGCGGCCGGCCTCGGTGTACTTCACCGCGTTGTCGAGCAGATTGCGCAGGATGCGGTCGAGCATCACCGCGTCGCTGAGCGCCCAGGCGGTTGTGCCTGCGCATTCGAAGCGCAGGCCCTTGCCTTCGGCGAGCGCGCGGTAGTCGTTGCCGATGCGTTCGAGCAGACGGCCGAGCGAGAGCGGGCGGATGTCCGGCGTCACGCTGCCGGCGTCGAGGCGCGACAGGTCGAGC
>JAEUPI010000083.1 GCA_016790175.1 Burkholderiaceae bacterium
CAAGCTCGATGTCAACGAGACGGATAGCGAATACACCGTCACCGCCGAGATCCCCGGCGTGCGCAAGGAGGACATCGACGTGCGCATCGACGGCAACCTGGTGACCCTCTCCGCCGAGGTGAAGAAGGAAAGCGAAGAGAAAAAGGAAGGCCGCGTGCTGCGCAGCGAGCGCCAGTACGGTTACGCCAGCCGGAGCTTCACGCTCGCCAGCGCGGTCGACGATGCGAAGGCCGACGCCAAGTACACCAACGGCGTGTTGACGCTGAAGCTGCCCAAGCGCGCAGCGGAGTCGCGCAAGCGCCTCAGCATCGGGTGAAGCGCGGGCGCGCGGGACCCTTCGCGTCTTGACGGCCATCAAGCCCCGGGTGACCGGGGCTTGTTACTTTCCAGGAAGTCTCGTGGGCCCGCCATCGCGGCGCGGCGCCACAATGCCCCCGATTGCCGAAGCTGTCGATGACCGAGCCCCGCCCGCCCGACCGGTCGCTGCACATCCTGATCGCCGACGACCATGCGGTCGTGCGCGAGGGGCTCAAGCGCATGCTCGAAAGCACCTCGCCCGCCTGGCGCGTGAGCGAGGCCGGCAGCGGATTCCAGGCGCTCGAGATGCTGCGGCGCGAACCCTGCGACCTCGCCATCTTCGATCTGTCGATGCCCGGCATGAGCGGGCTCGACCTGCTGCGCCGCGTGCGCACCGAACTGCCGCGGCTGCCGGTGCTGATGCTGAGCATGCATGCCGAAGAACAGTACGCGATGCGCGCGTTCAAGGCCGGTGCCAACGGCTACATCACCAAGGACGCGGCCACCGGCGAGCTGATCGACGCGGTACGCAAGGTGGCCGGCGGCGGTGTCTATGTCAGCCGCACGCTGGCCGAGCGCATGGTGCTGCAGTTGAACCACGGCATCGAGCAGCCGCTGCACGAGCGCCTGAGCGACCGCGAACTCGACGTGCTGCGCCGCCTGGTGGCCGGGCAGCGCCCGACCGAGATCGCCGACGCGCTGCACCTGTCGATCAAGACCGTCAGCTCGCACAAGAGCCGCATCCAGGAGAAGCTGCAACTGCCGAGCACCGCGGCATTGATCCGCTACGGCATGCAGCAGGGCCTCGCGCCCGAGCCGGCCGAGCCCCCGGGCAAGGCTTGAGCACAACGGCGAAGGCGCCACGGCGATGACGCACGAGCGCGACGCCGGACGCTGGTTGTCGATGACGTTGGCGCAGCCCGGGCGGCCGCTGCAGGCGGTGTGGCGAGAGCAACGGCCCGCGCCCGGCCCGGGGCAGCTGCGGCTGAAGGTGCGAACCTGCGGCGTCTGCCGCACCGACCTGCACATCGTCGACGGTGAACTCGCGTTTCCCGGGCATCCGGTGGTGCCGGGTCACGAGATTGTGGGTGTCGTCGATGCCATTGGCGATAGCGTGAGCGGCTTCGAGTCTGGGCAACGGGTGGGCGTGCCGTGGCTCGGCCACACCTGCGGCGCCTGCGAGCCCTGCCTGGCCGGCCGCGAGAACCTGTGCCCTCAAGCACGATTCACCGGCTGGCAGATCGCCGGTGGCTACGCGCAGTTCGCGATTGCCGACGCGCGTTATGTGTTCCCTCTGCCGGCGCGCTACAGCGACGACGAGGCAGCGCCTTTGCTGTGCGCCGGGTTGATCGGCTGGCGCGCCTATGCGATGGCCGGGGCCGACATCGGGCGCGTCGGCCTCTACGGCTTTGGCGCTGCCGCGCACCTGATCGCGCAGGTGGCAGTGCTGCAGGGCCGCGAGGTGTTCGCGTTCACGCGGCCGGGTGATCGGGCCGCCCAGGATCTCGCCCGTTCGCTCGGCGCCGCCTGGGCCGGCGGCTCGGACGAGCCGGCGCCGCGCCCGCTCGACGCGGCATTGCTGTTCGCGCCGGTGGGTGCGCTGGTGCCGCTGGCGTTGCAGGCCGTGCGGCCCGGCGGCACGGTGGTGTGTGCCGGCATCCACATGAGCGACATCCCGTCGTTCCCCTATCGCTGGCTGTGGGGCGAGCGGCGCATCGTCTCGGTGGCCAACCTCACCCGTGCCGACGGCGAGGCCTTCATGCGCGTGGCGGCCGAGCTGCCGCTGCGCGTGCATGCGGTGCCGTATGCGCTGGCCGATGCCAACCGGGCGCTCGACGATCTGCGTGAAGGCCGTCTGGCCGGCGCCGCGGTGCTGCGCTGCGGCGAAGCGGATCAGGCATGACGCTGCGCCGCTATCTCACCGCGCTGATCTGGTTGTGCATCGCTCCGCTGCTGGTGCTCAGTGCGGTGCTGGCGGTCGACCATGTGCGTGACGTGCAACAGCACGCGGGCGCCGACGCCCGTGCGCTGCTGCAGCAGGTGAGCGCGGCGATCGACGAAGACCTGCGCGACCAGATCAAGGTGCTGCAACTTCTGTCGGAATCGCCGCTGGCCGACGACCCGGCGCGCGAAGCCGACTTCTACGCCGAGGCGCAGAACTTTCAGCGCGTGCTCGGCAGCCATGTGGCCAAGTTCGACGGCGACGGCCGCGATCTCGTGTTCAGCACGCGCCGGCCCAGGGGCAGCGAGCTACCCCCGCCAGCGCGTCCGCGTGGACGCGGGGCAATCGACATCGCGCGCGAGACGCGACAAGGCGCAGTTGGCGACATCTACGTCGGATCGATCGCGGGCGAGCCGGCGATCGCGATCGCGGTGCCGGCGATGCGCAACGGCCGGATCCGTTTCTACTTGCTGAGCAGCACCGAGACGCGCAGGCTGGCCCGCCACCTGGTGCCGCCGGTCCTGCCCCCGGGCTCGGTGCTCAGCCTGCACGACAGCACGGGCGAGACCATCGCGCAGCAGGGCCCGGCAGGCGCCGCGAAGGAAGCCTCGATGATTCGCCTCGATGCCGCCATGGCCACCGCGCCCTGGACGTTGCGCCTGCAGATGCCGCGCACCGCGCACATGGCACCGATGGTCACGGCGGGCACGGCGGTCGGCGTCGGGCTCGTGCTGCTGACCTTGGTGGGCGCGGTCGGCGGTCATGTGGCAGCGCGCCGCCTGAACCGCGCGATGCAGTCGCTGGTGGTCGACGCGCCCGAGGGGGTGACGCCGGCGACGGTGCCCACGATCCATGAGGTGGCCGCGATACGCGCCCGGCTCGACGACGCCCGAGAGCGACGCGATGCGGCCGAGGCCGAGCGCCGCGCCGACGAGCAGCGTTTTCGCGAATCGATGGCGCAGACGTCGCTGCAATTGCAGATCGGCGAGGCGCGGCTGCGCGGCATCTTCGACAACGCCAGCGAAGGCATCCTGACGGTCGACGCCGACCAGCAGATCGCGATGATCAACCCGGCCGCCGCGCAGATCGTCGGCTATCGCGTCGACGAACTGCTCGGCCGCCCGTTGGCCATGCTGATTCCCGAGCGTTTGCGCGAGCAGCACCTGCGCAACCTGCGTGCACTCGGCGAATCGGAGCGCGCCTCGGTCCCGATGAGCGTACGCCCCTCTCTACTCGCGCTGCACGCCAGTGGTCGCGAGATTCCTATCGAGGCGGCCGTTTCGCACGTGCATGTCGACGGCCAGCGCCTGTTTACCGTGATCTTCCGCGACGTGACCGAGCGGCTGCGCAACGAAGAACAGCTGCGCAGCGAGAAGGCCAAGCTCGATGCCGCACTGGCCAGCATGACCGATGCCGTGTGCATTGCCGACGCCGACGGGCGCGTGCTGCAGTTCAACGACGCGTTCGTGAGCTTCCACCGTTTCACATCACGGGCCGCATTCCCGGCCACACGCAAGGCCTTCGTCGATCTCGTCGAGCTGCTCGACGACGAAGGCCGGCCGTTGCCCGTCGAGCAGCGCGTGCTGTCGCGAGCGCTGCGCGGCGAGACGGCAAGCAACCTCGAGTGCCGGCTGCGCCGCAGCGACTCCGGCGAGCAATGGGTGGGCAGCTACAGCTTCGCACCGATCCGCGACGCCGCCGGGCTGATCACCGGCGCCGTGCTGGTGGGTCGCGACGTGACCGCGATGCGCCAGATGCATGCCGAGGTCCTGGCCTCGCATGTGGCATTGCGCCGGCTGGTCGCTGCGCAGGACAAGATCCAGGAAGAAGAGCGCAAACGCGTCGCGCGCGAGCTGCACGACGACCTGCAGCAGACGCTCGCGGCGATCAAGATGGACACGCTGGCCATCGGCCAGCAACTGCAGCGCGAACCCGCTCGCGTGCCGCCGATGCTGGCCAAGATCGACGAGCTGGCCACGGCGGCGATCGCCTCGACGCGGCGCATCGTCAACGACCTGCGACCGCGCATGCTCGAGGAGCTCGGGTTGCGCCCGGCGCTCGAGGCCCTGGCCAGCGATTTCGCGCAGCGTACCGGCATCGACTGCAGGCTCGACATCGGCGACGACCACGACGACGATGCACCGATCGCGCCGGCGGCGGCAACCTGCCTGTACCGCGTGGCACAGGAGGGGCTGAACAACGTGCACAAGCACGCGGCCGCGAAGCATGTGCGCATCTCGCTGGCGCGGAGCCCGCAGCAGCGGGTGCGGCTGCGCATCGCCGACGACGGCAAGGGCTTGTCGCCGGCCGACCGACAGAAGCGCTATTCGTTCGGCCTGGTCGGCATGGACGAGCGCGTGCACGCCGTCGGCGGACAGCTGCAGCTGAGCAGCATGCCGGGCGGCGGCACGGTCATCGAGGTCGACGTGCCGGCCCACGACGAGTCGCGCGCCTCCGGCTATTGAGCGCACTCAGCCGGGCCGCCGGTGACCGCGCGCACCATGCGCGGCATGCTGAAGGTGGCCATCGTCGACGATTCGCCCGAGATCCAGCGCAGCTTCGGCGCGCTGCTCGAGCGCCTGCCGGACCTGTCGCTGGTGGGCTGCGCCGAAGACTTCGCCGGCGCCGTGCAGCTGATCGACGAGCAGCGGCCCGATATCGTGGTGCTCGATGTCGAGTTGCGCGGCACCGATCGCGGCCTCGACGTGCTGCGCCATGTGACGCGCCGCCATCCGCAGATGCGCGTGGTGGCCCTGTCGAACTTCGGGTGGCATGCAATGCGAGAGGCCTTCCTGCGTGCCGGCGCGTCGGCCTACTTCGACAAGGCGATCGAATTCGCGCAGGCGCGCGACTGGATTGCGCTGCAGCTGCCGCAGCGCAGCGCGAGCGGCGCGTCCATCGTGGCCGATCCGGACGTTTGAGCGCGGCTCAGTGCCGCACGGGCGACGGCAGATGGTCGCGCAGCCAGGTGCCGGCCAGATGCGCCATCGTCTCGAAGGCACCGGGCTCGACGAGCGCACGCGTGGCGCCGGGAATGACCTCGAGCCGCCGCTCGCCCCGCAGGCGCGTCGGGGCCTCGCGGTGAGCCTCCAGCGCGCCAGGTTCGAGCGCGGCGACGATCAGCAGCGTCGCCGCCCGCACGCGCGCGAGTTCGTCGATCACCG
>JAEUPI010000174.1 GCA_016790175.1 Burkholderiaceae bacterium
CCTGCGTCTCGCTGCCGCCGCGCACGGCCAGCGGCACCATGCGGTGCCGGCGCAGCAGCGCCAGCAGCGCCGCGAAATCGATCGGCGCCTCTTCGTCACGCATGCGCGAGAGGTCGATCGCCACCGGCTCGTCGTCGAACAGGCCCGGCATCACGCTGGCGCGCTGCTCGAGCTCGCCCGCCAGCGCGTCGAGATCGGTGGTCTTGAGCACCACCGCGATCAGCGTGAGTGCGGCGCTCCTCAACTCGAGGAGGGCTGTGGGGTTCTCACGCGAGACGACGGCCATGCGGCGAGAAGAATGAGCGGGCAGATGCGAAAGCGCGCGATTCTATCGACGCGATTCGTCAGCCCGACGTCGCGCAGCTGTGGTAGCGACGCGCGTCGCGCGGCAGCGTGCTCCCCCCTGAACTCCAGGCTGCACGATAGCGTCTGCGCACCGGCGCGCCACCGATGCCTTGGGGCTTGACAACGGCGCCCCGCTCATGCGTATGCGCCCGATCGGCGTTCACCGTCGCGCCGATAATGCGCCGCTGTCCACCCGCCGCACCCTGCCGTCTTGCTGCAGCCGAACGACATCATCGATCTGGCGATCGCCACTGCGCGCGGCGCGCTGGCCACGCCCAACGGCATGCTGGCGCTCGCCTCGGCCGGCGCGGCCGCCGCCTTCAGTGTGGCCGGCACCTTCGTGAAGACGATGATTCCGCTGCGCTGGCTGGCGGTGGGCACCAATGTGGGTTTTCTCGGCTACGGGCTGCTGTTCCCCTCGCTGCCGATGCTGGTGCTGCATGGCACGCTGCTGCCGATCAACGTCTGGCGTGCGCTCGAGATGGTCAAGCTCACGCGGCGGGTCACGGCCGCCTCCAAGCGCGGCGACGTTTCGGGCCTCTGGCTCAAGCCTTACATGAAGGCGCGCCGCATGAAGGCCGGCGAGGTGCTGTTCCGCAAAGGCGACGTGGCCGACCAGCTGTACTTCCTGGCTGAGGGCGAGATCGAGTTCGCCGAGATCGGCAAGACCATGCCCGCCGGCAGCATGTTCGGCGAGATCGCGTTCTTTGCGCCCGACCGCCGGCGTACGCTCACCGCCCGCTGCGCCGGCGACTGCCGCGTGCTGACGATCGACGAGAGCACGCTGCTGCAGCTGTACTACCAGAACCCGGAGTTCGGCTTCGAACTGGTGCGCCTGGTGGCCGGCCGGCTCACCGCCGACGTGCAGCGGCTCGAGCAGCGGCTGCAGGCGACGCCGAACAACTGAACATCACGCCGGACGCCCCGGGGAAGCCAGGGCTTTGCGCCACGGGCGCGCGCGGCACAATCGCCGGCGTGTCGCCTGCCCTGCCTGCTGCCGAAGACCGATCATGAACATCACCTGGCACCGCCTGCTCTGGCGGCTGGGCTGGTCGGGCCGCGGCTCGCACGAACGGGCGGCGGTGTATCCCGGGCTGGTGGTGTGCGAGGAGTGCGACGCCGTCTACAACCGCCAGCCGCTTGCGGCCGGCGAGCAGGCGCGCTGCAGCCGCTGTGGCGCCACGCTGGGCGCCGGCCATCGCATCGACGCCGACGGCCAGCTGGCGCTGGCTGTCGCCTCGCTCATCTGCTTCGTGATGGGCAATCTGGGCGACATCGTCACGCTCGATCTGCGCGGCGTGCGCGCCTCGGCCACGCTGTTCGAGGCGATCGCCGAAACCTGGGCCAACGGCGAGCGGGCGGTGGCGCTGCTGGCCGGCGCCACGGCGATCGGCTTTCCGCTGCTGGTGATCCTGCTGCGCCTTTGGGTGCTGGTGCCGCTGGCGCGCGGGCGACGTGCACCGAGCTTCATCGCGGCAATGCGCGCGCTGCGCTGGGTGCAACGCTGGAGCATGGTCGAGGTGTTCCTGCTCGGCACACTGATCGCCATCGTGCGCAGTGCCGGCCTGGCCGCGGTGGTGCCGGGGCTGGGCATCTTCTCGTATGCGGCGCTGACGGTGCTGCTCACGGTGAATCAGGCGGCCGGGCTGCACGGCCTGTGGCGCCGGGCCGATCAACTTCCGGCCGCTGCCTCGACATGAACGCCCACGCGTCGACTGCCGCGTCGCGCAAGCCCTGGCCGAGCGCGCGCTCGCGCGGCCTGTACGGCTGCGAATGTTGCGGGCTGGTGTCGCAAGCCGGGGCGCGTCCGGGCGAGACGGCCTGCCCGCGTTGTGCCTTTGCGCTGCACCGCCGCAAACCTTACAGCCTGCAGCGCACCAGCGCCTACCTGGCGGCCGCGGTGATGTTCTACCTGCCGGCCAACGTGCTGCCGGTGATGGGCACCTCGAGCGCGCTGCTCGGCCGCTCGCAGCACACGATCCTTGGCGGCATTGCCGAGCTCTGGCACTCGGGCTCGTGGGAGCTGGCGGTGATCGTGTTCGTGGCCAGCATCGCGGTGCCGATCGCCAAGATCGCCGCGCTGTCGCTGCTGGTCATCAGCTGCTGGATGCGCAGCAGCTGGCGCCAGCTCGACCGTGCCCGGCTGTACCGGCTGGTCGAGACGGTGGGGCATTGGTCGATGCTCGACATCTTCGTCGTCGTGCTGCTGGTGGGCATGGTGCGCTTCGGCGCCTTTGCCAGCGTGCAGCCCGAGCCGGGCCTGCTCGCCTTCGGGCTGGTGGTGATCGCCACCATGCTGGCCGCCGCCAGCTTCGATCCGCGGCTGATCTGGCCCGAGCCGGATGCAGCGCCCTGAGCCGATGGCCGAAGCCCCGACACCCCCACCCGCCGACACCGGCCTGCCTCCGCCGGTGATCGTGCGCCCGCGGCGCATGCGGCTGTCGCTGGTGTGGATCGTGCCGGTCCTGGCCCTGTTCGTCGGCGCGCTGATGATCGTGCGCACACTGATGCAGGCCGGCCCGGAGATCACGATCACCTTCAACAGTGCTGATGGGCTGGAGCCCGGCCGCACCGAGTTGCGCTTCAAGGAGGTGGTCGTCGGCCAGGTCAGCAAGGTCGTGCTGAGCCCCGACCGCCAGCGCGTGATCGTGACCGCCAAGCTCGACAAGAGCGCCGAGAGCCTGACGGTGGACGACACGCAGTTCTGGGTCGTGCGTCCGCGGGTGGGCACGGCCGGCGTCAGCGGCTTGTCGACGCTCTTCTCCGGCGCCTACATCGGCGTCGACGCCGGTGCGTCGCAGGAGTCGCGGCGCAAGTTCACCGGGCTGGAGGCCCCGCCGTTCGTGCAGCGCGGCGAGCCGGGCCGCAGCTTCGTGCTCGCAGCCAGCGACCTGGGTTCGCTCGAGGTGGGCTCGCCGGTCTACTACAAGCGCATCCGCGTCGGCCGCGTCGTCGGCTACACGCTCGATGCGGGAGGCGACGCGCTCGCCGTGCGTGTGTTCATCGAGGCGCCGCACGAGCGGCTGGTGCGCGAGCAGTCGCGCTTCTGGAACGCGAGCGGCGTCGATGTCTCGCTCAATGCCAACGGACTTGCGGTGAACACCGAATCGCTGGCGTCGCTGGTCGCCGGCGGCCTGGCCTTCGCCACGCCGAGCGAGTTTGCCGACAGCGGCCCGGCAGCGGACGGCCAGCGCTTCGTGCTGTTCCGCGACCGCCAGGCGGCGCTGGCGCCGCCCGACGGCGCGCCGATGCGCGTGCGCATGGTGTTCGAGCAGTCGGTGCGCGGGCTCACGATCGGCGCGCCGGTGGAGCTGCTGGGCATCGAGCTCGGCAGCGTGCGCGCGGTGACGCTGCAGCCCGATCGCGGCGGCGGCCACTATCCGGCCGAGGTGGTGGCCGAGGTGTTCCCCAGCCGGCTGGGTGCGATGCGCGCGGCCTTCAACAACGGCACCAAGGCAGCCGCCCGCCCCGACGCCGCCTTCATGAAGCGGCTGGTCGAGCAGGGCCTGCGCGCGCAGGTGCGCACCGGCAATCTGCTGACCGGACAGAACTACGTGGCGCTCGAGTTCATGCCCAAGGCGGCGAAGGCCACGCTCGACGAACGCGCAGCGGTGCCCACGATCCCGAGCGTGCCCAGCGCGTTCAGCGATCTGCAGCCGCAGGTGGCCGAGATCGTGGCGCGCATCTCGAAGATCCGGTTCGACGAGATCGGCGCCAACCTCAACACCACGCTGCGCAACGCCAGCGCCGCCACCGGCGATCTGCAGGAGACGCTCAAGAGCGCCGGCGCCGCGAGCCGCGCCCTGCAGGAAGCGCTGGCCAGTGCCAACGACGCGATCAAGCAGCTCTCGCCCGAGGCGCAGCGCACGCTCGGCGACCTGCGCGCGACGCTGCAATCCGCGCAAGGCACGCTGGGCAGCCTGGAGCGCAACCTGGCGCAGCCCGACGCGCCGCTGATGCGCAACGCCAACGACACCATCACCGAGATCCAGCGCGCTGCCCGTGCGCTGCGCCAGCTGAGCGACTACCTGCAGCAGCATCCGGAATCGCTGCTGCGCGGCAAGCCGCCCGATCCCGACGTGAACCGATAAGGTGCACTTGTGACCTCACTGCGTTCGATCGCCCTCGCGATGCTCTGCGCCACCGCGCTGCTGGCCGGCTGCGGATCGGC